>NZ_JBFTQI010000451.1:0-4850 GCF_056398925.1 Pedobacter sp. 01T416_2 | reverse complement strand
GATTTAGATGATTTTGATTTATTAGTGAAAGATAAAAGTTTGGATGGTACACCTGGCGGCATTCCGGCTTATGCCAAATATACTYTTGCCGGGAATCCGGTGCCTGCCAATGATCCCGATCCGATTAATAAAATAGCCGATGCGGATATATTGCTCTTCAAAAGCAATGTTAAGATTCCTTTTTATCAAAAGGTAAAAGTGGGCTTAGAACTGAGTAAAAAGGATGGAGGAACAGAAGTTATTTTAACCAAGAATTTGCCAAACCCAATGCCCGAAAAACAAGCGGGAGAGGACAGTAGAATATATGTATATGTTTAAAAATAATTCATGATGATATGGCGCTAACATATAAACATCCAGGAGTATATATTGAAGAGATTTCGACAATACCCCCATCTATTGCACAAGTAGAAACAGCAATACCAGGCTTTATCGGATATACCGCAAAGCGGGAGAAAAACGGCGTGGCTTTCGCTATCAATTCTCCAGTGCGTATTACCTCTCTGTTAGAGTTTGAAGTTTTCTTTGGTGGTGCCTTTCCGGAAGTACTGGAAGTAACCATTAATGAACCCGAACCGGGTAAATTAATACCAAAGATTGATGTTACTCCGGCCACAACAGTTTCTGGCTATATCTTATATTATCATGTAAAAATGTTTTACGAAAATGGGGGTGGCCCTTGCTGGGTTGTTTCGGTGGGTGACTTCGAAGATACACCAGATATAACAAAGTCTGAACTAAAACTTGGTTTACAGGCCTGCGAGCGGGAAGATGAAATTACACTCCTGCTGATCCCCGAAATTACAGCTTTAACTTCAGGTGCTGATATTAAAGAATTAAACGATGCCATGCTGGCACAATGTGCCAAACTGCAAGACCGTTTTACCATAATGGATACGCCACAAGCAGGCTTAACAACAGCTTATTTAGTGGCCGATAAATTTAGAAATGATTTTGTAAGTGCAGATAACCTTAAATACGGAGCCACCTATTATCCACAGATACAAAGTGGAGCCACTTATAACCGGGTAACTGACGAAAACATAAAAATTGCAGCCGATAACCGTGGCGGAAGTAACCTGGGTATTTATAAGAAAGTTGTAAATACCAAAAAAGCAATTACCAAAATTGTTGAAAAAGATGCGGTTACTGCAATAAAAGCCACAGGTACAATAACCATAGGGGGTATTACTTTAACCGGGCATTCTATTGCCATAGCAGGGTTTAGCTTTACTTTTGGAGGTACAGGCGGCATTGTAATTGGTGCCGACGAAACCGCTACAGCAGCAGCTTTAAGAGCCGCAATTGCAGGTAATACCGATTTAATGACTTTGGTAGATGTTGTTGCAAATTTAGCTGTAGTAACCATCACTGCTAAAGCAGCTGGCAATGCCGGAAATGCTATCCCCATTGTTTATGATCCAAAAGGAAATATCCCTCGCATAACCTTAAGTGCGCCATTTTTAAAGGGTGGGTTTGATAGCAACGATTTTGCCTTATTCAATCAGATAAAAGCAGCGCTTGATGCGTATACGGTTCCACTTTATCCTTCGGGTATAGTTGCAGGTATTATGGCCCGGGTAGATAACGAACGTGGTGTATGGAAAGCGCCAGCCAATGTAAGTGTGCTTACGGTTGATAAACCACTGATTACAATAAGCGATGAAGAACAAGATTACCTGAATGTAGATGCAACATCAGGAAAAAGTATTAATGTAATCAGAAAATTTGCAGGTAGGGGAACCTTGGTTTGGGGAGCCAGAACATTGGCCGGGAATGATAATGAATGGCGCTACGTGCCCGTAAGGCGGCTTTTTATTATGGTTGAAGAATCGATAAAGAAAGCCACGGAGTTTGTGGTTTTTGAGCCCAATGATGCCAAAACATGGATGCGGGTAAAAACCATGTGCGAGAATTTCTTAAATCAACTGTGGCGACAAGGGGCTTTGGCTGGTGCAAAACCTGAAGATGCATTTTTTGTAAATGTAGGTCTGGGCATCACCATGACGGCTCTTGATATTTTAGAAGGACGGTTGATTATCGAGATTGGAATGGCAGCAGTTAGACCAGCAGAATTTATAGTTCTTAAATTTTCTCACTTATTAGCAAAATCTTAAAATTATGGCAACTAATTATAAAACCCCTGGCGTTTATATAGAGGAAATAAGTAAACTGCCTGCATCAATAGCACCTGTAGAAACGGCTATTCCAGCATTTATGGGCAGAACAGAATTTGCTAAAGATGAAAATGGAAACAATATTCTGCCTACAGGAGGAAAATTACCAACGCCCATCCGCATTACTTCATTTCTCGATTATCAAAAGTATTTTGGTGGGGCCAATTCTGAAACTACTGTTTTCGAAACCAGTGGAATCCCCACAATAACCGATACAGAAGTTGCTGGTAAGGTAGTAAAACGCGTAATTACCTGTAATGCTAAAAAGAGTGCCACAAGTGGTAAATACATGTATTATGCTATACAGATGTTTTATGCAAACGGTGGTGGCCCTTGTTATATAGTTTCATGTGGCGATTACGATGTAGCTTCAACCATTACAACCGTAAAAGCTAAAGCCTGTTTAGATGCAATTGCAAAAGTGGATGAACCAACCATGCTCATTTTTACAGATAAGCATACTTCATTTGGTGCTACTTCGGGTTATAAAGATGCCTATGATTACGCTTTGGCACAATGTGCTAAACTGCAGGATCGGATTGCAATTTTTGATGCCTGGGTACTATCCGATTCTCCCTTTACCGATGCAGGAGTGATTAGAGATGATATCAGTGCCGATTATTTAAAATATGGTGCAGTTTATTATCCTTGGTTACAAAGTACTTTAAGTTATGGCTACAACGATTCTATTGTCGTAAAACATCTGGTAAATGGCGCTAACGGACCATACAACGATGCAACCTTATCAGCCATAAAAGCAATGGATTTAAATACTTACCGTGCTTTAACAAACGAGATGGATAAAAACGTAATTGATTTACCACCATCGAGTGCTGTTGCAGGTATAATGGCCAGGGTTGATAACAATCGTGGAGTATGGAAGGCACCTGCCAACGAGAGTGTAAAAATGGTTACTGGACCATCATTAAAAGTGACCGCACAACAACAGGAAACACTAAACATAGATCCAACTACAGGTAAATCAATAAATGTAATCCGCTTTTTTACTGGCAAAGGCACGTTGGTTTGGGGTGCCCGAACCTTGGCTGGAAACGATAACGAATGGAGATACATTTCAGTAAGGCGTTTTTACAATTTTGTAGAAGAAAGCGTTAAAAAAGCCACGGAATTTGTTGTTTTCGAACCAAATGATGCCAATACCTGGCTGCGTGTAAAAGCCATGTGCGAGAATTTTTTAAACCAGCTATGGCGCCAGGGTGCATTGCAGGGGGCAAAACCCGATGATGCCTATTTTGTTCGCATAGGCTTGGGTGTTACCATGACTTCCCTTGATATTTTAGAGGGTAGAATGAATGTGGAGATAGGTATGGCAGCTGTGAGGCCAGCAGAATTTATCATCCTGAAATTCTCACATAAACTACAAGAATAATTCATCATAAATTATAAAATTATGGCAAATACTTATCCATTGCCGGTATTTCACTTTCAGGTGGAATGGGGCGGCTCGCGAATTGGTTTTACAGAAGTTAGTGGTTTAACGGTGGAAACCCAATCGATAGATTATCGCGAAGGAAACTCACCAGAATACCATGTTACTAAAATGCCGGGAATGCAGCAGTACACTGCGATTTCGATGAAAAGAGGCATAACCAAAGGTGATAATGAACTTTTTCAATGGTTTAACACCGTTAGTTTAAATAAAATAGAACGGAGAGACCTCACCATTAGTTTGCTGAACGAAAGTCACGAACCGGTGGTGGTTTGGAAAGTTAGGCAGGCCTGGCCATCAAAAGTAGACGGACCAACACTAAATTCTACCGGGAACGAGGTTGCTATAGAAACAGTTGAGCTAGCACATGAAGGTTTAAGCATCGAATTTACCTAGGTTATATGTTCTCTATATCCAATTCACCATCGCCAAATCCTCCAGTTGGTTTTCATTTTCTATTGCAGATAGAGGGCTTATCTTATGATGGCGTAGACGATATAGGTTTTACAGATGCCACCGGTTTAGAATCGAGCATTGCTACCGAAGAATATAAGGAAGGTGGAGAAAACCGTTTTGCGCATAAACTCCCAACGGCAGTAACCTACAGTAACCTTACGCTAAAGCGTGGTTTATTGTTTAACTCTAAAGCAATGCAGTGGTTTAAAGAGTGTGTAGAAAGTTTTACGTTTAGCCCGAAAGATATCACCTTGATTTTGCTTAACGATGAACATCAACCCTTACAGGCCTGGAATTTTGTTAATGCATATCCAATTCGGTGGTCGATAGAAGGTTTTAACGCACAACAAAATGGCTTGGTGATCGAAAGTATCGAGTTTGCACATCAATATTTCAGGCGGGTAGAAATTTAAAGTACTAAAATATGCCAGTAGAAATTAGAGAATTAAACATTACCGCAACGGTAACCAACAATGTAGCCGGATCTACAGTGCCAGGCAGAACCGGTCAAACAGCTACAGATAAGAAAATGAAAAAGGCATTGGAGGAATTGAGATTACAGATCAAAAATAAGAATGAGAGGTAACTATGGCTTTAAGTCAGCTTCATGATGAATTGGGTAATTTAGAAAAACTCGTAATAGATGTTTATTCTGACAATAACTTTTCGGGTTCGCCAATCGAAACCTTTAAGGTATTGTATAATCCCAATACTTATTTTATCGATTACAAAAATGAACTCGATCATGATGCGCCTGTAAATGCTGC
>NZ_JBFTQI010000450.1:0-7868 GCF_056398925.1 Pedobacter sp. 01T416_2 | reverse complement strand
GACCAATGCTTCTGCCGAATCATTCAATGCAAAGATTAAAGCGTTTAGATCCCAATTTCGTGGCGTGAAATGCGTAAAGTTTTTCCTATACAGGCTAACTCAATTGTATGCTTAAAAATGACTACTCCACAACTTTTGGTATTGATCCAAAATTTGGCGAAGTTCAAAAATAGCTTATACACCTGATAAACAGCAATTTAAAGCATAAAAAAACCGGAAAGAATGTTTCAAAAAACTATCTTTCCGGCTTTGTACCCAGCGCCGGAGTCGAACCGGCACGGTTTCCCACAGGTGTTTGAGACCAGCGCGTCTACCAATTCCGCCAGCTGGGCATTTGCTTATTCAGCGGGATGCAAATGTATAAATTAAGCACTTAATTCGCAAATTTTATTTGCTTCTTTTTATGTCTGATCTGATTTACTAAAACCTTCACCTTTTAACACATTACCTAATAACAACTGGTTCAATTGTTTAACTTCTTTTTTACTCATTTTCACATTCATTGGCAGATAAACTAAATTTTGAAGTATTAGCTCATTTGAGGTTTTTGGCGGCAAACCCGTGAAACCTATCTTAACTAAACTAGAGGCTTTTGACGTTGCATCGAATCCTTTTTCTCTTAATTTATCGATTAACAGTGATGGATTAGCCGCTACTATCGGAATTACCCAATGTGTATGCCTTAAGTTTGCAGCACCAATAATATTTTGCGAATCAACATTCAATAATAATTCGTTAGCCAGTATTTTCCTTTTATGAATACGAGATTGATCAAAATCACTCACTTTATGTTGCAACATGCACAAATTGGCATAACATGGCCTGTATTTGATTTTCTCCATTACATCTGCACCAGGAAAACCTCTTGTAAAACCAGTAATAAATGCATCAAAGTCTTTACCAAATTGCTTGCAAAGCCAATAAGCTATGGTAAATGGCCATCTTGCGACAAGAATGTTAATCAGGGTAGCAATAATTATTTTTTTGAAGTATCGATTACCTTTTTGCACCGGCAGCCTATTGTTCAATATTTTTACCGCAGCCAGTAATTGCTCGTTTCTAATCTGAAGTATCGCACCACTTAAGGCTGTATTTGTCTTAATTAGTCCAAAACTGAACAATACCACGTCCGATTTTAAATCCCCTTCATAAACTCCATCATAAGCTTGCGCACAATCTTCCATTACGATCAGATTATGCAATTTGGCTATGTCAAGCAGTGCTTCGGTATCCATTATGGCACCAAATAAATGGGTAATGAGCAGCAGCTTTGTTTTGGGTGTAATAGCTGCCGCTATCTGTCCGGCGGATATACCTAGTGTATTTATATCTATAGGTAATGGTATAACTTTTAAATGATGGGCTGCAATAATTGCAAACATATCCGGGATGTTAATATCTGCAACCAGTATTTCGTCACCAGGTTCAAGATTTAGTGCTTCTAATACGAGATGTAAACCTGTACGAACAGAAAGACAGGGCAACTGCTCTTCAGGAAACCGGGGTTGTTCTTTTTTAAAACCGCTAGCACTACCAATACAGTATAATGCACCCTTAAAAAGTTCGGTAAAACGGATATCTAACCTACCTCTGGCGATCATTTGTTAAGCGCATATGACACAAAGGTAAGTAATTTGTGTAATGGGCAATTAGTTTAGGGGTCTTTCATCTTTTAATTTGCGATCAACCACAAAGGGCATAAATGGCAAAAGTGATGCTAAAAAGATCAAAACGGCTTTACCAAACTTCCATTTTTGCTCTTGCCAAGCTAAAACTAAGGTAGCTGCATATAAAACAAATAATAATCCGTGCGCCCATCCGGTATATTTTACATACAAAGGAAGATCTGCAAAATACTTTAACGGCATAGCTACAAATAATAAAAGCAAATAGGATATGCCTTCCGCTACGGCCACTTTACGAAAAATTGAAAGAGAACTATTCATTGATCTGATTGTTTGCTCCGAAAGTAAAACAAAGCTTTTGCCTATCAAAAACTAAAAAATGATTTTACAATCGGGTGTCTTACAAAGGTCGAAGGTGGAAGGTTTAGGGCTTTCCATCTTTTAACCGCAGAAGACACAAAGAAAAGGCACAAAGTGCACAGCGTGGGGCGCTTATTTTTTACGCTACATCTTCGGACCTCCGACTCCCCGACTTCAAACTTCTTCCATCTATTTCGGCAAGCGTTCCCTAATCCGATCAACGTATTTCTGCCGGTAAAAATTATCCTTAATCAAAGGCAATAGTGCATCAGATGCTGTTGGGTTGCCATCAAAACGACCTATCAGATCATTCAGTTCGTTAGCCAGGTCTTGTTCTATGGCATCAACATCTCGTTTTACCTGCGCTAGCTTTTCGGCATCCGGCTCGAATTCCAAATCCATTAAGGCCTCGTTTACATCCATCATTTCCATTAGAAAAGATTGGGGCAGTTGATAACCTTCATCTGTTTCTACAATCCCTTTTAACTCGAGCACGTATTTTAAGCGTTTTTTAGCATTACTCAGTGTCTGGTAAGCCTTATTGTTCAAAGTTGACAGATCGAGCACTTCTTGCTGCTTCTCTTCGCTTTCATTGGCATAAAATCGGGATGAAACTGCTTGCTAAATGCATAAAATTTTGTTTTAACTGCATTTTGATCTGGATTAAACTGGATCGGTAACGCGTAAAAATCGAAATAATTACTATCTGTTGTTGCTGCGCTCATGGTGCATATTAAATTAAAAAGCCGCAGATGTTCAGATTGATTCGTCAAATCTGTGCATCTGCGGCAATTATATAAATTTGGTTTTACTTACCGAAAGATTTTAGAATATCATTACCAAAAGCAAACACCATTAAACAGATCAAGATCACAAAACCCACAATTTGCGCCTTTTCCAGCACTTTTTCGCTTACAGGCTTACGTTGTACCATTTCGATTAAAAGAAATACTACATGGCCTCCATCTAAGCCTGGAATAGGCAATAAATTCATAAATGCCAATGCCATCGAAATTAATCCTGTTAAAGTCCAGAATTTAACCCAGTCGAAAGTACTGCCGTACACCTTGGCAATCCCTATCGGGCTGCTGATGTTACGTGCACTTAACTTTCCGGTAATCATTTTGCCAATGCCTTTTGCATTATCTACAAAAGTACTCCATGCCATAGTTGCACCAACTGGTAACGACTCTATAAAGCCAAAATCTACATGTGCAGTTTCAGGCATTTTTAGATTAGGGATAATTCCAATCGTTCCATCTTTGCTTACTTTAAGATCGAACTTTACTTCTTTGCCTTTGCGTAGGGCATTAATGGTAATTGGTTTTAATTTGTTTTTAGAAACCTCTTCTTTAAACTGATCGAAGAAAGTAATCTGTTTTCCATTAACCGATAAAATACTATCGCCCGGTTTAATTCCTGCAGCATAAGCTGGATATACGGGCTTCTCGAACTTCCTGCCAAACAGCTTATCAAAAAAAGATGGTTTATCTGCTTTTTCATCAGGTGCACTTACCTTTTCTACACTTTCCATCGCATATCTGGGCGAGATAAAATTCTCTTTATCGTTTTTCGATATTTTATTTAAAATGATATCCGGAACAGAAATGTAAAGTGTTTTATTCTCCCTTAAAATGGTCAGCTGAGCTCCATCAAACAATACTTTGCTCGATATAGCATCTTCAAAACGGATTAACTTGTTGCCGTTGATGGCTAAAATCTTATCTCCGTTTTTTAAACCAATTTCTTTCCCAATTGCGCCTACAGAAATACCATCGTTCAGTTTGCTGTTAACGGTATAATTTTGCCCGACGTTAAAGGTTAACATCCAGAAGATAAAAATACCTACAATTACGTTTACGATAATACCACCAAGCATTACGATTAAACGTTGCCAGGCTGGTTTAGAACGGAATTCCCATGGCTGAGCAGGTTGAGCCATTTGCTCAGTATCCATACTCTCATCAATCATTCCGGCAATTTTTACATAACCGCCAAGTGGCAACCATCCCACTCCATATTCAACATCACCTCTTTTGAAACTAAAAAGCTTGAAACCCCAGGCATCAAAAAATAAATAAAACTTTTCTACTTTAATACCAAATGCCCTGGCTGCCAAGAAATGCCCTAATTCGTGTAATATTACCAATAAAGACAATCCGAGCAGCAGCTGCCCCGCCATAATCAATCCATTCATATTCTCTTATAAAATTTTATGTTAGATGTTAAACTATACTTTTTGTTACTAATTCGCCGGCTAAGATACGGCTATGTTTGTCAGTTTCTAAATAATCACTCAATTGTGGTTTTTCAACAAAACTGATTTCTTCCATACACTGTTCAATAACCTCGCTCATCTGCAGAAAACCGATTTTGTCCTTCAAAAATGCTTCAACAACAATTTCATTCGCAGCATTTAAAATACAAGGCATATTCCCTCCTTTTCGTAAAGAAGTGAATGCCAGGTCTAAATTCCTGAATGTTTCCATGTCGGCTTTTTGAAAGCTAAAGTTTGGATAATCTAGGAAGTTAAAACGTTTAAAATTGTTTTTTAGCCTATCGGGATAATTTAAAGCGTACTGAATAGGCAGTTTCATGTCCGGAACACCCATTTGTGCTTTCATAGATCCATCGGTAAACTGAACAATTGAATGCTGCTCCTCGCCTACCAAACATTGAAATATTGCTGAATGCTCTGAATCGACCGGTAAAATTTTAACCTGATGTTCCGTTGCCAGTTGTGTAATCAGTTCGCCGGCTACCACCAAGGTTTCTTTGTTGGCCAAAGCAATATTTTTTCCAGCCTTAATGGCAGCAATAGTAGGTTTTAATCCTACGGAGCCCATTAATGCCGTTAATACCATATCACTATCATCATAGGCCGCAACTTCTGACAAGGCGGCTTCGCCTGCCAAAACTTTAATATTTAGCGCAGACAAAGCAGTTTTAACTTCGCCGTACTTGCTTTCATCACAGATTACAACAATGGCTGGCTTAAATTCCATCGCCTGTTGAATAAGTAATGCCGAATTCTTTAGTGCAGATAATACAACAACTTTAAATGTTGTGGGATGATCCCTTACCACTTCTAGTGCTTGTGTACCTATACTTCCTGTAGAACCTAATATGGTTATTCTTTTCAAATCGTTTTTAATATCGTAACGCTTAAGGTTAAATTAAGCATTTTATTCATTCATTTTATCGTTCACCCGCTTTTGTCATTCTGAAAAGCATCTGTTGAGTAATCGTCATCTCGACTGCGTTGCATTTCGCTCCAATGCTGTGGTTCGTGTCTCCACGAACTACTTTTCCTCATTTCGTTTCGTGAGGACACAAACCGAGGAAGATTAGTTAAACAATATACCTCTCCAACCCATCCGCCAATTTCCGATCATTACTCAAGCGTGGCACTTTATTCTGTCCGCCTAACTTTCCTTCACTTTTCATGTAGTTAACAAAAGCATCTTTTTGCAAAGTACGTATAATCAATGGCTGAAGGATGTTCCCTTCAATCAGGTCAAAGTAATAAATATTTTTCTTTTGCAAAGCCTCATCAACCTTTTTGCTGAAAGCTGTCATGTCTTTTGGTGCAGACGAAAACTCTACRAACCACTCGTGATAAGGCAATTGACCGGCTTCCGGATTAACCTGGGGCGCAACTGTAAATTCTGTAATTTCTACCTGTTCTTCATTGGCCACGCTCAAAATTGCCTGTTCTACCTCTTCTCCTATTACATGTTCGCCAAAGGCAGATATAAAGTGCTTAATCCGTCCGGTTACCACAATTTTGTAAGGATTTTTCGAAACAAACTTCACTGTATCACCTATACTGTAACCCCATAAACCTGCATTGGTATTTAAAATTAACGCATAGTTCGTATCTAGTTCAACCTCAGCAAGCGATAACCGTGTTGGATTATCGTTGTAATACTCATCGGCAGGAACAAATTCGTAAAAAATCCCCGCATCGGCCAGCAACAATAGTCCTTTATCTTTTTGTGAATCCTGGTAGGCAATAAAGCCCTCTGAAGCTGGGTAAGTTTCTATAGCATCAATTTTCTTCCCGATGCTTTGTTCAATTTTTGCTCGATAAGGCTCAAAATTTACACCGCCATAAATAAACAGGCTAAAATTCTTGAATATTTCGGCAATTTTCTTCCCTCCTGATTTCTCTGAAAGTTTATCGAAATACATCTGTACCCAAGGTGGAATACCAGAAATCAAGGTCATATTTTCATTAATGGTTTCCTCAACAATGGCATCAACTTTTTGCTCCCAATCTTCGATAATATTGGTTTCGTAAGAAGGCAATCGGTTCTTTTGCAGATAGGCTGGCACATGGTGTGCCACAATGCCCGATAAACGCCCAACATTGATTCCATGTTTTACACTTAAAACCGGACTCCCTTGCAAAAAAATCATCTTTCCGTTTACAAAATCAGCTTTGCCTGTTTCATTAATATAAGTTAAAATGGCATTACGGGCAGCTTTGATATGCTCAGGCATCGATTCTTTCGATAGTGGAATATATTTTACGCCTGAAGTGGTGCCTGATGTTTTGGCGAAATAAAGTGGTTTGCCTTTCCAAAGTACATCATCTTCGCCTGCCACTACACGATCTACATAGGGTTTTAATCCTTCGTAATCTTGAACGGGAACATGTTTTTTAAAATCAGCATAGGTTTTAATCTCAGCGAAATGATGATCTTTTCCGAATGCAGTATTTTTAGCCTCATCAATTAACTTTTTCAGAATATTATGCTGAGCATTTAGGGCATTATTTTTCCATTTGTTAATCTGCCAAACTGCAAATGCCGCAAAGGGTTTACTTAATGCTGCTTTTAATCCCATACTAAACTGAATTTTGAATGATTGAGTGATTGAATATAAATTCTACCCTAAACGATATTATGTAAAATATCTGGATGCTCATCGCCTTTATATTCGCTCGAAATTTTGCGGTATGCAACAGTTAAGGCTACACTCGAAAGTGGAACAATTATAAATGAACTTAAAATATTTACAATAAAAGCCACCAATGGCCATTGCAGGTAGTTTAACAGCAGATAAATTAAATATCCTCCACCTAAAACCACCAATAACAATAAAATCTTCGTGAAATTTCCTTTAGTGGTAGCCAAACTCAATTTAATCGAATCGAATGGCGTTGCACCCTTATCAATAATAAAAAACGGAAAAAATGAAATTCTTAACCAAGTGATAAAAATGGCAATAATACCAACTGAAATGGCCACGTTTTTAACGATTGTCACATTAATCCCAGTATAAATAAAAGGAAAAGCAACCAGGATTACCACCAGATAAACCCCAAGGATACAACCTACAAAATAAAGGGTAGCTACCAGGAACCTGATAATTTGTTGCCTGGTTGGAAGCGTATCCACAATTTTCACATCGTTTTCTTCATCGTCCATTAAATGGAAAATGTATTTGAAAAGCGAAAGATTGATGGTAAAATAAAGCAACACAAAAATAATCACCATAATTACACTCAAGGCCTTACTTACATCCTTAATAAAAAAGGCCATTAAGCTCGAAGCGCTTGCGGTGATAAACATCAGAAAACATAGTGTAGCAATCGAGAAATAGTGTTTCTTGGTAATGCTCCACGCCTTTTGGATTACATCATTAACGGCGAACGTACTTTCTTTTAGGTAATTTATCATTGTTGTTTGAATACCACTCGTTTAAATAAATCCTGTATAAATCCTAAACCATAAGCGGTTAATTGGATAAATGAAGATATAATGCTCAAAAATGCAACTTTTAACGATTTATTTACAGACCATGAATGAAAAAATATCAACATAAAGTAAATCAATAAGAAGAAGTTACAAACATATGCCAATGGAGGATATATAA
>NZ_JBFTQI010000449.1:0-4879 GCF_056398925.1 Pedobacter sp. 01T416_2 | reverse complement strand
GTATAATCCGCTATGATATGTTGAAATGATTTTCAATCTTCGAATCAGATAATAAGGATATCTATGCTTACGAGGTTGGCAGGATTAATTTCCTGCCGACTGAAGGAGCACACCCTTCGACAATTTACTCATAAATTATACGTTTTGTATTAACGCTCCAGCCGAAGCGCCCTCCTTTAAATGAGGAGGTGCTTAGGTTGATCAATATCGCCCCTTTCTATCGCCAATTTTTTAAACAATTTATACCTATTATTGGTTTTCTTTGGTATGGAGCCTAAGCCATATAAAGATGAGGATATTAAAGTCCCCCGCTTTGAAGAAAGTGCCGGTTTTTACACCACTGCACAGCGGAGTAAAAATATGTCTAAAATTAGGGCGAAAAATAGCCTGTCCGAGTTAAAACTACGCAAGGCACTTTGGAGCAAACATGTTAGGTTCAGAATCCACCCTAAAAATTTTCCTGGCAAACCCGATCTGGTTATCAATAAGTACAGGCTCGCCATATTTGTAGATGGCGATTTTTGGCATGGTTACAAATGGGATGAAAAGAAATCAGCTTTAAAAACAAATTCTGGTTTTTGGATTCCGAAGATTGAACGAAATATGCAACGCGACAAACATGTTAACCAACAGCTGCATGCTCAAGGTTATACCGTAATGCGCTTTTGGGAACACGAGGTACAAGAAAGTTTAACAGCTTGTGTTAATCAGGTTTTACTTTATATCGAGGCGGCTAAAGCGGCAATAATACCGCAGTTTGATGATTAGGCTGTTTATTTTACGGTAATCTGCTTCGGATCGGTAACTAAAATCTGTTTTTTGCCCTTGTAATCAGATATAATTCCGGTAACACAGATTTTATTTCCCATAAACATACTCGAAGGTTCCGAAGGGAATTTACTCTGATCTTCTTTGTTGATGACTACGGTGATCAGCTCTTTTGGATAGGCACCACCTAAATTAATTAAAATTAATTTGTCTAAAGCTTTTGCGCTATACACCGAATCGCAAATGGTTACATTTTTACCAATATGTTGAGCGGCATCTTTGGCTAATACTAACGTTTGGCTCTTTGTATAAAATGCCGAAGCAATTAGCAACAACAGGAGAGATAATTTTTTCATAGATGGGATGATTTAAATGAAAAGTTAATAACGCCAAAAGCATTAGTTTAGCCTTTCAAAGGTAAGCTGAATTTCATGAAAATCAATAAATAAGATCAAACAAGCACAAATATTACATGAATTAGATTTTATGTTGAGCTAAAAATTTTCTAAATTGTAAAGTAAATATTGCTGGCCAAATATTTCTTCACGTTTATATGAAAGTAGATTACATTGCGTTATCTGTACCTGTGTTTTTTATTCTGATCGGAATAGAATTGGCTTATAATTTTTATAAAAAACTAAATTATTATCGGCTTAATGATAGTATTGCCAATTTAAGTCAGGGTATTGGGCAGCAGCTCACCGGGATATTTATGAAAACCGCATTGTTTTTTGGTTACAAGTATATTTTTGAGCACTGGCATTTATTTGAATTACCTAAAACAATATGGGTTTGGATACTGCTATTTATTGGTGTCGATTTTTTCTATTATTGGTTTCATCGGATGAGCCACGAAGTAAATGCTTTATGGGCAGCACATATTGTACATCACCAATCAGAAGAATATAATTTAACCGTGGCTTTGCGGCAAAGCTGGTTTCAGGGGTGGTTTAGCTGGGTATTTTATCTTCCATTGGCATTTGTTGGTTTTGATCCGATTATGTTTTTAACATTAAGTTCTTTCAATACTTTGTATCAGTTCTGGATTCATACCAGAGCCATTAAAAGCATGGGCTTTTTAGAACATATATTAAATACACCTTCACATCATCGGGTACACCACGGCTCTAACCCAAAATATATTGATAAAAACCACGCAGGTACATTGATTATCTGGGACCGCTTTTTTGGTACTTTTCAGAAAGAAGAAGAAGAGGTTTATTATGGTATTACCAAACCTTTGGCCAGCTGGAATCCTGTTTGGGCTAATCTTCATTATTGGGATGACCTGGTTAAAACAGCAAAGAAATCACCTAAATTCAGTGATAAAATTAAAGTTTTTCTTAAACCACCTGGCTGGTTTCCAGCACACTTGGGCGGATTTCAACATGCGCCGGAAATAAATGTAGAAACCTATAAAAAATATAATCCAGCATATCAATCAGGGTTAACGGGTTACGTTCTGATCCAATTTTTAGTTGCTTTAACTGCAGGTTCTGCAATGTTGTTTTCTTATCATAAAATGGAAACCATTGCTTTAGTGTCAGGAGCTATTTTTACCATATTCACATTAATTACCTGTGGTGCATTATTAGAACAAAAGGCATGGCAAATTAAGTTTGAGTATTTTAGGCTGCCGTTTGGTGTTTTGCTGGTTTTATTTTTGAAATTTCCGGTCGGATATCAAGTAATTTTTGTGGCTATCCAGTTAATATCCGTAATTTGGTTTTTTAATTTGCAAAAGGCAAATCCCAATCCTGATGAAGACTAAGCTATTTTCATTTATATTTTTCCTTGTATTTGTAATTCAGCTATATGCCGAATATGCCAATAATATTGGACTCCGAAATTTCTCTAAGCCATTAATCGTGGTGGTACTTTTAGCATGGCTTTATCTGAGCACAAACTTGAAAGGGCGTTTCCATAAGAGAATTTTCATCGGATTAATTTTTGCTTGGGCTGGTGATATTTTGCTGATGTTTCAAAGCGGTAAACCAAGTTTTTTTATCTTTGGGTTAATCGCCTTTGTAGCCTGCCATATTTTTTACATCAGGGCATTTACACTCGATCATAGATCGAATCCTAACCACAAAACGCCTTATTTTTTGTGGGCTGTAGGCGCATTTGCTATTTTTTGTTCAGGCTTGTTTTTCTACCTGCAGCCAAAACTAGGAGCAATGCAGTTCCCCGTTTTAATGTATGCCATTATTATCACGGTTATGGCTATTATGGCCGTTAACCGGTATGGGAAAGTGAATATTTTCAGCTTTAAACTCATTTTGTATGGTGCGCTGTTTTTCTTATTGTCAGACAGTGTGCTGGCCGTAAATAAATTCGCTCAGCCCATCCCACAAAGTGGGGCATTAATTATGGCAACCTACATGATTGCGCAGTATTTAATTGTTTATGGTACCATAACGCGCGAATTAGTGGTAAAACGCACCGAGATTTAAATCAAACAAATACTGAATTTTTTGTTTTCGATTGTCTATTGACACACGTACTCGAGTGCAGTTGAAATTATATTATTTTCTAAAATAGCTCAACAAATAATTTCGTAATTGAACTGGGTTAAAAAAACTTAAAATATCAAACCAGTATCATTAATAATACGCGTTTAAAGGTGCTTTGTGTGCTTTTTTAGCCCATTTAGGTAATCTGGGCGGTTGTTTTTAGAAAAATAAAATCTTTTTCGGTCTGAAAAAAGATTTATTCCCCTGAGTTGTTTTTAACAACTTGATTTTTAATGTGTTAACAACTATTTCTTTAGGTCATTAATTTTCGTGAAAAGTATGGTGTTTACTTTCCAATGACAGTTTTTTAGTTACTATTTAGTGTTAATAACTTTTTTTAAAATTGTTAATAACTATAGCGCTTTTCCTATTTAAGTTTATATTAACCGTTTGATTATCAAACAGATTCTGCTCCAAATATTTATCTATGATTAACACGGCACTTGATTTTATTTCGAAAGAAATTAATGGATATCTAAACAATATTGCCAATACATTAAACGATGATTTTATTGTGGTAAGCAGTGTCGTTTCTGAGGGGAAACTGGCCATACCCGAAAAAACAATGGGTATTACTTTAATGAACATTGAAGAGGATAGGGCAATAAAAGATCAACGGGTTACGGTAAGGAATATGCTTGGCGAAATAGAAACCCGCAATCCTGATATCTATCTGAATCTGTACGTACTTATTTCTGCAAATTTTAACCAGGCGGGTACCGAATCGCCAACTTTAGATTACCTGGAGGGCTTAAAAAAACTATCGCAGGTAATTTCATTTTTTCAGGGCAAAAACGTGTTTACACAGGCCAATTCTCCTTTGTTAAGCGCTATTGATAGTAATATTGAACGCTTAAGTGCGGAGCTTTTTAGCTTCAATTTTGAACAGATGAACCATTTTTGGAGTATTATCGGTCACAGCTATCTGCCCTCTGTTTTATATAAAATCAGGATGATTACCGTACAGGAAAACGTTCAGTTGGTGCCAGATGGATTAGTAGAAAATATCTTATTAAACACAAGAACCAAGTTATGACAGCCTACCGTAAATTATTTTCAGTTAATGTGCATCACAATTACTATGAGGATAATTTGTGTAATGATTTGAGTTTTATAGCAACAACAGCATCAAGAAAAACAATCATTAACCAACGCTGGCTATTTAAAATATTTGATACCGGTTTTAATCTCATAACTGAAATTGGAGCAGATTTAAAACCCAAAATAGAAATTTTAGATACCACCTTGCAATTTGGTATTCACCTCAATAATGCAGCAAAATTTTTAGCCATTACACAACTAAATGAAACGGCCCCAAACAAGGATTTTTTAAGCAATAAAAAGATTTATTTTTCGAACAACGGTTTAAACAGCAACCTCGAATACCAGATTATTGATGGAATTGTGGGCGATTTAATGAATTTAGATTTTACCCTTCCTCCTGTAAATACAGAAGTTACCCTGAGGCTAAATTCATCAGCAGAAAATAATCTGGTTATTGCTTTTGATACGGATGGCTTGCCCATTAATGGTCCTTATAAAATTAAAGTCAATAGCAGTAAAGTTTTTGAAAAACTGCTCGATATGAGCAAATTACC
>NZ_JBFTQI010000448.1:0-4882 GCF_056398925.1 Pedobacter sp. 01T416_2 | reverse complement strand
GGTACGTGTAGTTTTTGCCTGATATCTGTTACGTAAACGTTTTGTTGCGTTTGCTCTAATTCTTTTTAATGAAGATTTATGATTTGCCATTTCTATTTAGCCTTTTATTTTTCTTATTCGTTTCCTATAATTCGGGTTGCAAATATAGGATTAATGTTTTTAAATTACAAAACACTTTCAACTTTTTTTTCATTAAAATTGAACCCCATTTCCGAACTGCAAAAATACGTTAAAATTATTCATTATAAATACTTTAACTTAATTCAATAAAATTTCCTTTCGATTAAGAAAACAGGCTTAAAAATACTATTTTTGGGCAAAACGATTTTTGAGTGAAAAAACGAATAGCCATCTTTGCATCAGGTTCTGGCTCCAATGCCCAAAAACTGATGGAGCATTTTAAACGGAGTAATGAAATAGAAATATCTTTGGTGTTAACCAACAATGCAGATGCCTATGTATTGCAGAGAGCTGATAATTTCGAAATCCCCACTCATATTTTCGACAAAAACGAGTTCTACAAAACCGATGAAGTGATAGATCTTCTCAAAAATCTTGAAATCGATTTTGTTGTGCTTGCGGGTTTTCTCTGGCTGATCCCTAAAAACCTGATCCATGCTTACCCCGGCAGAATTGTAAATATCCATCCGGCAATCCTTCCAAAGTTTGGCGGTAAAGGCATGTACGGAGACCATGTACACAATGCCGTTATGGCCGCCGGCGAAACTGAAGGCGGAATAACCATTCATTATGTTAATGAAAACTATGACGAAGGAGAATATATTTATCAGGCAAGGTACAGAATAGACAAAAACGACAATCTGGAAATGGTAAAGTTTAAAGGTCAGCAGCTCGAACACCAGCATTACCCACGTATTGTAGAAACCATTGTTAAAAAAATCAGCAAATAAATCACACAATAAAACGGGTTAATAAGGATATTTAATCAGGCTTTAGGAGAGCTTACCTGGCAAATGAATATACCTTATTATATATAGTGGAATAAAATTTAATATTGATAGGTAAATCTCATTAAAAAACAATCCTGTTTTACTACCTTTGCGGCTCAAAATTTTCAGTAGAATGAGTCAATCCATTAAAATCAAAAACGCTTTAATCTCAGTATATTATAAAGATGGTTTGGAGCCATTGGTAAAATTGTTGGCCGCGCAAGGGGTACAGTTATTTTCTACCGGTGGAACAGAGCAATTCATCAAAGATTTAAATCTTCCGGTTACGGCGGTTGAAGATTTAACAGGTTATCCATCTATTTTAGGCGGACGTGTTAAAACCCTACATCCGAAAGTATTTGGTGGAATTTTAAACCGTAGAGCGTTAGCGGGAGATCAGGAGCAGATTGCTGAATATGAGATCCCTGAAATTGATTTGGTTATTGTTGACTTATACCCTTTTGAAGAAACCGTAAAAGCAGGCGGAACACCAGAAGAAATTATCGAGAAAATAGATATTGGTGGTATTTCCTTAATCCGTGCAGCTGCGAAAAACTTCAACGATGTGGTGATTATCGCATCGAAAAACGACTACCCTACTTTACAAGCCCAATTAGAAGCCCAAAATGGTGAAACTACTTTAGCACAACGTAAATCGTTCGCTAAAACAGCTTTCCACACTTCTTCACACTACGATACTGCAATTTTTAATTATTTCAATACAGAAGAGCCTCTTGATGTTTTCAAACAAAGCGTAACAGAAGCTAAAACTTTGCGTTATGGCGAAAACCCTCATCAAGGTGGTGTATTCTATGGCGATTTAGACGCCATGTTTACCAAATTGAATGGTAAAGAACTTTCTTATAACAATCTGGTAGATGTAGATGCAGCTGTTGCATTGATCGACGAATTTGAAGATCCAACTTTTGCAATCTTAAAACATACAAACGCTTGTGGTATTGCTTCCCGCCCTACTGTTAAACAAGCCTGGATTGATGCATTGGCCTGCGATCCGGTTTCTGCTTTTGGTGGTGTATTGATTACCAATGTTGCGGTAGATTTAGAAACGGCTCAAGAAATCAACAATCTTTTCTTTGAAGTATTAATAGCACCTTCTTACCAAGCAGAAGCAATTGAGTTATTCAGCAAAAAGAAAAACCGCGTTATTTTACAACGTAACGAGGTTGAGTTGAGCAAAAAACAATTTAAAACCTTATTAAACGGTGTAATTGAGCAGGATAAAGATTTAATTATCGAAGGTCCTGAACAAATGACAACCGTAACCGATAAAGCACCAACTGCACAAGAGTTAAAAGATTTATTCTTTGCCAACAAAATTGTAAAACATACTAAATCGAACACCATTGTTTTGGTTAAGGATGATGTTTTAATTGCAAGCGGCGTTGGTCAAACTTCGCGTGTTGACGCCTTAAGACAAGCGATTGAAAAAGCAGCGGCTTTCGGATTCAGCGTTAAAGGTGCTGCTATGGCTTCTGATGCTTTCTTTCCTTTCCC
The DNA here is from genome assembly GCF_056398925.1 of Pedobacter sp. 01T416_2. Lineage (NCBI taxonomy): Bacteria > Pseudomonadati > Bacteroidota > Sphingobacteriia > Sphingobacteriales > Sphingobacteriaceae > Pedobacter > Pedobacter sp. 01T416_2. The sequence goes on along the minus strand of NZ_JBFTQI010000448.1, from coordinate 2,417 downwards.
TGATTGTGTTGAAATTGCTGCCGAAGCCGGAATTACAGCTGTGCTACAACCAGGTGGATCGATTAAAGATGCTGATTCTGTTGCTAAAGCAAACGAAAAAGGCATTGCAATGGTAACCACTGGGGTAAGACACTTTAAACACTAATCAAGCTTAAAGCCGAAAGACTAAAGCTTAAAGTGAAGATTCTTATAAAGCTTAATGGCTTAAAACTTTAGTCTTTTAGCTTTGTTCTTTTAGCTCTTTATTTTCTGAACATTTTAATTGCCTTAAAAACAATTTAATAACTGAAGAAAATAAAACTTAAAACAATAAAAAAGCTATTTTTACATTAGGAATAGTATAGATTTGATAAAATAAAGAAAACATACCTTATACATGGGATTATTTAACTGGTTTACGCAAGAAGTTGCCATCGATTTAGGCACTGCGAATACCCTGATTATACATAACGACAAAGTAGTTGTAGATGAGCCATCTATCGTTGCTTTCGATCGTACTACAAACAAAGTCATTGCTATAGGTCGTCAGGCAATGCAAATGGAGGGTAAAACCCACGATAATATTAAAACCGTTCGTCCATTAAAAGATGGTGTTATTGCCGATTTCAACGCTGCAGAAGCGATGATTAAAGGCATGATCCGCATGCTTAATGGCGGTAAAGGATGGATGTTCCCATCTTTACGTATGGTAATCTGTATTCCATCCGGTATTACTGAAGTAGAAAAACGTGCAGTACGCGATTCAGCTGAAATTGCCGGTGCAAAAGAGGTATACTTAATTCATGAGCCAATGGCAGCTGCCGTAGGTATCGGGATTGATGTAGAAGAGCCAATGGGTAACATGATTATCGATATAGGTGGCGGTACTACAGAAATTGCGGTTATCGCTTTATCAGGTATTGTGTGCGATCAATCAATCCGCGTTGCGGGAGATAACTTCGACTCTGATATTGTAAATTACATCCGTCGCCAACACAACATTATGATTGGTGACCGTACCGCTGAGAAAATTAAAATTGAAGTTGGTGCAGCTTTACCTGAATTACAGGATGCTCCTGCTGATTTCGCAGTTCAAGGTCGCGATTTAATGACTGGTGTACCAAAACAGATCACTGTTTCTTATACCGAAATTGCCCACTGTTTAGATAAATCGATCTCTAAAATTGAAGAAGCAATTTTAAAAGCTTTAGAGATTACGCCTCCAGAGCTTTCGGCAGATATTTACCAAACTGGTATTTATTTAACCGGTGGTGGTGCATTGTTAAGAGGTTTAGATAAACGTGTAGCTGCTAAAACCAAATTACCTGTTCACGTTGCAGAAGATCCGCTTCGTGCAGTAGTTCGTGGAACCGGCATCGCCCTTAAAAACATTGGCGGATATAAATTCTTAATGCAATAACCTTGATTTGAGATATGAGATGTGAGATTTGAGACTAATTATCCAAACTCATATCTCATATCTTACATCTCATATCTCATGAGCAATGCGTAACCTTTGGATTTTCATCAGCAGATACAACGCATTTTTCTTATTTATCATTTTTTTTATCGTAGGGATTTATCTAACGGTGAAAAACAACTCCTATCAGCGTAGCGTAACTTTAAACTCAAGCAATGAGGTAGTAGGTACCGCATACGAAAGATTAAATGTTTTTAAACGATATTTAAATCTGGGTATGGTTAACGATAGCCTTGCGGCCGAAAATGCCAAGCTTAAAAGCCAGTTACTAGGATTAACTACGGTAGATACGACAAAGGATGTTAAAGTGGTAGATACGGTTACCAATCAGCAATACACTTATTTGGCTGCCAAAGTGGTTAAAAATTCGATCACTTTACGCAACAATGTAATGACGATTAATAAAGGCACTGTTGACGGCATTAAAAGTGGTATGGCCGTTATTGCGCCTCAACGCGGAGTGGTCGGCTTTATCCGTGATGTTTCGGCCCATCTGGCCACCATACAATCGCTATTGCATAAAGACACTAAAATTAGTGTAACCCTGAAAAAGAACAATGCGCTTGGGTCATTAGTTTGGGGAGATGGAAATTTCGATATTAAAAAAGCGTTTGTTAAAGAGGTGCCCAACCATATTAAAATGTATGTGGGCGATACGGTTGTAACCTCGGGTTATGCAGCATTTCCAGCCGGAATTTTAGTCGGAAAAATCAGCAAGGCCAACGTAGCCACCAATGATAATTTCTTATCAGGAGAATTAAATTTATTTACAGATTTTAGCACATTGCAATATGTATATGTGGTTAAAGATAAAAAAGCCGAAGAGCAAAAGGCTTTGGAAAGCTTAGTTAAACCGAATGAATAGTAGAATCATAATTGTAAATGTGATCAGGTGGTTTTTACTCCTTTTTGTGCAGATCTTCCTGCTCAAAAACATGGGCTTTTATGATCTTTCCAC
>NZ_JBFTQI010000447.1:0-4900 GCF_056398925.1 Pedobacter sp. 01T416_2 | reverse complement strand
ACTTACTTGAGCTTCAGGCCTTAGAAAGCAAAAAATTAGATTCTGTACATCGCCTTAATGTTGTAAGCGAAAAGGCTTATCAAATTAAAAAATTAGATATTGTGCTCGGTTATGCCTCGCATATTCTGGAATATAATATGCTTTTTCAAAATGCCACTAGAAGCAGCAATCCAGCGGAAAAAGAGAAAGCAGAAAAATACCCTGATGATTACTACACTTTTATTGATAAAAACATCATCAATGACGAAATATCTGTCATCAGCGGTGAGTATGAAACTTTTATAAACCGGATTAGTTTTCTACCCGGCTTTAATCCAGGAAGCCTTAGTTATACCCATAATTATCGCGATATGGTAAATGCTATCAAAAAAAATGGCAGTATATTAAATGAAAACGACAAGGCATTTGAAACCATGATATCAGAGGATGGTTTATCTTTAAAGACAGATGAAAAGACTGTAATCATTAAAGACAAATGGCTTAAGGATAATGCCGAATTTATTAATTTATTTACGAAAAGATATTTTTCTAACATCCGTCTTAAGCCTATTGATTCTGCCTTTGGCCAAAACCGTGGATTATTGATTAATCTGGTTAAGTCTCAAAATATTTCAAGGCCAATTGTAAAAGAACTCTCCCCGATTAATGATCGCTATCTATCTTACACTTTRGCAGGCATCGACAATGAGTTCGTAAAGGATTATATCAAACTCAGAAACAACGATACCCAAAAACAGATCATCGCCAATAAAAAAAATGGGGGATATTTTGTAAACCAAACACCAAAAGTAGAAGCCGATAAAATTTTAGATAACATTATCAGCAAACATGCTGGCAAAGTTATATTAGTTGATTTTTGGGCAACTTGGTGCGGCCCCTGCCTTAGCGGAATTGAAGAAATCAGGCCTCTAAAAGAAGAAATGAAGGATAGTAATGTGGTATTTGTTTACATTACCGACGAAAGTTCACCTTTAGCTGCCTATCAGAATTTAGTACCAACTATAAAAGGACAGCACTATCGCTTAAAAAGCGATGAATGGCGTTATTTAGCTGATAAATTTAAAATTACAGGTATTCCGCATCAAGTACTGATTAATAAAGAAGGGAAAGTGGTAAATCCAGCTTTGGGATTTATGGATAACGGACAAATAAAAAAACTATTAGAAAAACAACTGTAACAAAGAGATTTAAGACAGCAAACATGAACAAATTTCTGCTGCTTCTAATAGCAAATATTATAAGCCTATCCCTTTACGCCCAATATGTTGATATCAATTTTATTAACTGCAAAATAAGCGAAACCGAGCAAAAGAAGATAGAGAAACTGATAGCTTACGAACGCATGTTCTGTAACGAAATTTTTGAAACCAGAGAGAACATTACTGCACCTGTTAAAATAAACCTCTATGGAAAAAGTAAAGATTATCGCTTAGCGCAAAAAACATATAGTGCACCAATAAATAGTGCTGGATTTTATATTGCCGCAATTAACGAAGCCTTTGTATATAAGAGCAGCGATTTCATTTCGGTAGCACTCCATGAGGCTAGCCATAGTATTTTCCAGTTTAATTTTAAAAAATCGCCTAAATGGCTAAACGAAGGCCTTGCAGAGTTTTTCGAAACACTAGATTTCGATAGCGAGGGAAATTTATACTCCTATCCACAAAGTGGCAGAATTAAGCGTATAAAAGCAGGAATAGATTCGAAAGACACCGAAAGGCTAAAAAATTTCTTTAAAATATACAGTGGTTCATTTTACGGACATGATATAGACGACAATTACAATACAGCTTACAGTGTGATCTACTTTTTTATAAAATCCAAAAGAACAGACCTGCTTAAAAAAGTAATTAAACTAAATACGCAGGGTTACGATACCGAAAAAGCGATTGAACTTACTTTTGGCAGTTTTGATCGGTTTGAAGAAAGATATAAGCTATTTTACAACTATCATAAATAAATTGTTCTTTAAGCTTAAGCCTCCGGCCTGATCATATTACAACTTTTCAACATTCCAATCTTACCACATTCCAACTGATAAAAAATTCCTATTTTCGTGCCGATGGAAAATTTTATCGTTTCTGCCCGTAAATACCGCCCAGCCACCTTCGAAACCGTTGTTGGCCAGCAGCATATTACCGGTACGTTAAAAAACGCCATTAAAAACAATCAACTTGCCCAGGCATTTTTATTCTGCGGGCCTCGTGGTGTGGGTAAAACAACCTGTGCACGTATCCTTGCAAAAACCATTAACTGTACCAACCCTACAGCAGAAATGGAAGCCTGTGGCCAGTGCGACAATTGTCTTTCTTTTCAGAACGGGCATTCTTTTAATGTTCACGAATTAGACGCGGCTTCAAACAACTCTGTTGATGATATCCGTAGCTTAATCGAGCAGGTTAGAATACCACCACAAGCCGGAAAATATAAGATCTATATCATTGATGAGGTTCATATGTTATCGCAGAGTGCATTTAATGCCTTTTTGAAAACATTGGAAGAACCACCTTCTTATGCTATTTTTATTCTGGCTACCACTGAGAAACATAAAATCCTGCCGACTATTTTATCACGTTGCCAGATTTTTGATTTCAACCGGATCCAGGTAGAAGATATTGCCAGTCACTTATCAACCATTGCCCAACGCGAAAATATTGCGTTTGAAAGTGATGGTTTGCATATTATTGCCCAAAAGGCAGACGGTGGACTGCGTGATGCACTTTCGATGTTCGATCAGATTGCCAGTTATGCAAACAAGAACATTACTTATAAAGCTGTAATCGATAACCTAAATATTTTAGATTACGATTATTTTTTCAAGCTTACCTCTTATTTAACCGCAGCAGAAGTTAGCCAAACCCTACTCCTGTTCGACGAAATTTTAAATAACGGTTTCGATGGGAATAACTTTATAAATGGCCTGGCTTCGCATTTCCGTAATTTATTGGTAGGTAAAGACGCATCGACCATTAAACTTTTAGAAGTTAGCGAAAACATCAAACAAAAATATCTCGATCAGTGCAGGCAAACAGAATTATCCTTCTTGCTAACAGCATTAAACCTGGCCAATACCTGCGATCTAAATTACAAGAATTCTAAAAACCAGCGTTTACAGGTAGAGCTGGCACTGATTAAAATGTGCCATATCCGGTCGGTCGTCAATTTAGCACAACAGCCTTTAAGCCCTAATAACACAGCAACTGACGTAGATCAGGATAAAAAAAAAACTAATGTCGTAGCTGGACAGGCAGAAACACCAAAGCCAAAAACAGAAAGCGAAAATACGGATCAAGCTGTAGCGCCTATTGTTAAAACGGCTGTTTTACCGAACATTCCTGAAGAAGAAAAACCTAAGGAAACACCCAGGGTTGGTCCGCCACCATCTGCAACTTCCATTAGTATCAATATTCCAAAGCCCAATGCGATAAGTACACTCATTCCATCGCTAAACGATCTGAACCGGGCTGCACAGGAAGATGACGATAAGGGTCCAAAAAAAGTTACAGGTGAGGCCAGAGAACCTTTTAGTTACGACCGCTTATTGGAAGTATGGAATGCCTTTACTCAAAAAATGAAGGCGACCGATAAAATCAATCTTTTTACCATCTTAAATAATTTCGCGCCTACGCTTTTAAATCCCGAGCTGATCGAAATTTCGGTAGAAAGTAAAACGCAGGAACACCTTGTACAACAAGAATCTGTTGAGCTGTTGAACTTTTTGAGAAATGAGCTTAGCAATTTTGGTGTAGAGGTTACCTACAAACTGGTTGAACGTAAAATAGAAAACAGGCTTTATGGCAACCGTGAAAAGTATGATTACCTGGTAAATAAAAACCCAAAACTCGACGAATTGCGCAGGAGATTTAACTTAGATGTTAATCCTTAAATTTCAGATCCGACAACTGAACAATACTTATTCGGTTAAAAATTACTAAATAAAAAGCAGGACTACACATCATCGTAAATGTATAACCCTGCTTTTCCAATTATGATTGTTTCGTCAAATAACTATCCTCACGACAGTGATCTATTGACTATTTTTGGGGCGTATCGTTAATCGGATAACCTTCTTCATCTAAATCATCGCGGTTATCTTCGGGTGTACGGGCAAGGATTTCATCTTCAGGGTTCAGCTTTACACTCTCCCCGTTATCTACGTGCATGCCTAATTCTTCCAGGTTATCCTCGGCAATTTCTTCATTGCGGGCATATTCATCACCAATATAAGGGTTAGCTTCATCATAGGTCGAATCATCATCTTTGGCACCAGCAGCAACCGTTTCGTATCCCATTGGGTGGTCGTAATCTTTATCTGTACCTCTTACATCGAGCTCGTAACTCTGCTTATTTTTATCATAAGCGAGATTCTCTTTATTGATTTCGCTATTTTCTGTGGTACTGTGTATTTTATCCTGCGATCCTTTATTCTCGTTACTTGCCATGGTATGGGTCTCCTATAATTTATATGAATATAACAAAATGATATGGATAAGGTTTGTTTGTTGAAAGAGAATCTTACAATTATTAGGGCGTGCCCCAAGCTGCGCAAGGGTCGGGCTATACACTTCAAGTCCTCGCCCGATGAAGAATCGGGCTGTGGGCTTTCCGTTGCTATCCCTCACGCAGAAACAACAGATTCTAATTTCCATTTTTTTTACGGAGCACAAATCTCTACAAATGATAATTTCACTTATAAAAAAAGTAATTCGACGTATTAAAAGAGCAATTAATTCGTATAAATTTGTTTCTTAACACCATATCCGTTGTTCTTTTAAATTGCTCTGCAAATTAAAAATGACATCTTGATAAAACCAAACAAAATAGCTAGCCAATAATAACCAAATGAAACCCCAACTAAGCACTAAATTTATTCTTACCGTATCATTATCAATCTTTTGCC
>NZ_JBFTQI010000446.1:0-4905 GCF_056398925.1 Pedobacter sp. 01T416_2 | reverse complement strand
GCTCCATGTTATGCTATTTGCTTGGTTTATAGTTTTTCATAATATCTTCCAGTTTATTAAATCTGTCGTCCCACATCTTGCGGAACGGCTCAATAAAATCGGCAATTTCTTTCATTTTTTTTGCGTTAGTGTGGTAATGAATTTCTCTACCGTTTTGTTTTTGCTCTAACAATTCGCACTCTGTAAGGATCTGCAGGTGTTTTGAAACAGTTGGCCTTGCAGTGTCGAAATTGGTAGCTATTGCACCAGCTGTCATCGATTGTGAAGCAACTAAAAGCAATATTGCCCTTCTCGTAGGGTCGGCAATGGCCTGAAATACATCTCTTCTTAAATTCATTATGTAGCTATTTGACTACAAATATAAGCGTAGTCATTTAACTACGCAAATTTTTATGAATTTTTTTTAATACGGCTTTCTTCAACAGATCGTCATAAGTTTGGTTTCATCCGTTATATGTATTAAAGCATCAGGGTCCCGTTTATAAAATTGAATATATTTGATCAGTGTATGCAAAAAGAGGAGAAATCTCCTTTAACAAACCTGAAAAAACCATGAAAACGTATAAAATATACCAGATAGATGCTTTTACAAAAGAGAGATTTAGTGGAAATCCGGCGGGCGTAGTTGTGAATGCCGATGGGCTGACTGATGCTCAAATGCAACAGATTGCCAAAGAATTAAATAATTCTGAAACGGCCTTTCTTTTTTCTCCCGACGACAATGATTCTGATGGCTTAATCAGGTATTTCACACCAACATCAGAAGTTCCCATTTGTGGCCACGCTACAATTGCCGCGATGTACGCAAAAGCCATTGAATACAGTTTAGACTCTTGTATTTTGAGATATAAAACCAAGATTGGTACACTGCCTTTTGAGATCATTAAGAAAAACGGGGACTATCAGATAATAATGACCCAGGGCAAATTTGAACTCAGCCCGATATTCGATACCGCTACTACTCAACAAATATTATCAGCATTAAAGCTCGACAATGCTGATACTGATGAAAGATGCCCGGTCCAGATTGCTTCTACAGGACATTCGAAAGTGATGATTGGAATAAAAAGCAGAGAAAAGCTGAACAATCTTACCCCTGATTACAATAGCTTGATTGATCTAAGTAAACAGATTAATTGCAATGGCTATTTTGTATTCACATTTGACTCAGACGATGATGATGTATTAACATATGGAAGAATGTTTGCCCCTGCAATCGGAATAAATGAAGATCCGGTTACAGGCAATGCAAATGGACCATTAGGCGGATACCTCATACAAAATAAAATTGTTGATTTTAAGGATAGTCTCTTCGAATTCAATGGCAAACAAGGAGAAAAGATAAACAGGCTCGGAATGATAAGCGTTAGCGTCGGAATTGAAAATGGTCTACCGTCGCTAATTAAGATAAAAGGTGATGCTACAGTAGTATTTAAAACTGAAATTAAAATATAACAATTAAAGGCTTTACTACATTCAGTATAACTTCACATACCACCTAAACGCAAAAAAACCCACAACTTWCGTTGTGGGTTTTGGCTCCCTCTGCTGGGCTCGAACCAGCGACCCTCTGATTAATCCCGATGCATCGGGACTCTAACCAGCTGAGCTAATTCATTTAAATCATTAATTTCCAAAACAATTTTTTCAATTAGTAATCGGCTCTTTGCCTTTTTAACCGTTTTCTCAATCCTCATAGCGAAACCACGATTCTCGCCTAAAGCAATAGATTTCTTCAAAATCCATGGGCGGTGTTTTGAGGTATAGGTCGTTCTTTCGCTATTGTTATGCTCATATAGTCGTTTTTCGGCATCTTCTGTATAGCCAACATAGTACTTATCAGAAGAACTGGAATATAAAATATATAAGTAAAACATAAAAATATTAAAAACAAGAAAGCCCTACCAGACGTGGTAAGGCTTATTCTTTGAAATTGCTCCCTCTGCTGGGCTCGAACCAGCGACCCTCTGATTAACAGTCAGATGCTCTAACCAGCTGAGCTAAGAAGGAATATTTATTTATTCTGGTTGTGTTTCATTAATACCGATCAAAATCCTCTGATCTTTTCTTGCCCTCTGATTAATCCCGATGCATCGGGACTCTAACCAGCTGAGCTAAGAAGGAGTCCTGGTCGTTTCCTAAAACGAGGTTCTTTGCACTTTATAGCACACATACCCTTGTTCGTTTTGGGAATGCAATATTAGGGCTTTTAAATTATTTATGCAATATTTGCAGTGAAAAATTTTAAAAAAAAATTAACACATAGATATGAGCCTGATAATCATAGGTACTGTAGCTTTTGATGCTATTGAAACTCCTTTCGGAAAAACAGATAAAATTGTAGGTGGAGCAGCAACTTACGCAAGTTTAGCGGCTTCCTACTTTTATAATAAAGCAAAAATTGTAGCAGTAGTAGGTGATGATTTTCATCAATCAGATATTGATACCTTCACCACACACGGTATTGACACCGAAGGACTACAGATTAAAGCAGGTGAAAAATCATTTTTCTGGTCAGGGAAATACCATAACGACATGAATAGCCGTGATACTTTAATTACGGAATTGAATGTACTGGAAAATTTCGATCCGATTATCCCAGAGAGCTATCAAGACTGCGAATACCTGATGTTAGGCAACCTAACCCCACAGGTGCAGCAAACGGTAATCAAACGCCTTAAAAACCGCCCGAAATTAATCGTAATGGACACCATGAACTTCTGGATGGATATTATGATGGATGATTTATTGGAAACCATTAAAATGGTAGATGTATTAACCATTAATGATGCCGAAGCGCGTCAGTTATCGGGCGAATACTCATTGGTTAAAGCTGCTAAAAAAATCCTTGCCATGGGACCAAAATATTTGATCATTAAAAAAGGTGAACATGGTGCATTGTTATTCCACGAAGATCAGATTTTCTCAGCTCCGGCTTTGCCTTTGGCAGAAGTATTTGATCCAACAGGTGCCGGCGATACTTTCGCAGGAGGCTTTATCGGCTATTTGGCTAAAGTGGGTACAATTAACTTCAACAACATGAAAAATGCGATCATTTATGGCTCTGCTTTGGCTTCTTTCTGCGTAGAGAAATTTGGAACGGAAAGGTTATTAAATTTAACCGATGAAGAAGTTGCAGCAAGAATTCAGGAATTTGTAAGCTTAAGTGCTTTTACAATAGAAGTTTAATCAGTTAACAGTTTTCAATAGGCAGTTCTCAGTTYCGTACTGCAGATAAATTGAGCCGTAGATTTAAAGATTAATTTCTTTTAAATCTGCGGCTTTTTTATTGAATAAAATCTTTATACCCACCATCTGTGCATGCCAAAATCAATTTGGTGTAGCCAATACGGCTATCGGTACAAATTTTTCAAAAACAGCTTCAGTATGGGGTGCATCAGGCAGCTCGTCGGTTAAATCTTGTCCGGCCCAGTGCTCATAATGTTTACCGTTCTGCCACAGCCTGCTATCGGTCATATCGTAGATCAAACCTTTATAAGCCACCCATATTTGAGGTTTGTCCTGTCCGTTGCGTAAAGCGAGTTGCTGTTTGGTATAGCTGGGTAAATCCATTTAAATTAATTTCGGGTTGAAGATAAACAAAAGGTATTTAAACATATAAGAAATATAAGAACCATATAAGCTTATATATTCTTCTATGTCTTATATGGTTAAAAAGTAGCGATTGTCAGCCTGAGCTTAATTGAAGACTATATGCTGGGATTTCAATTTATTATTCTCATTTGAAGCACAAGGCTTTTACAAAACACCAAGTTCTCTCCCGTTTTACACTTTTACACTTCGCTGCCTCGTACCTCGTTGCTGCAGGGTATCGCTTCAACCGGGGCTAGTTGGCCACGACAGCATTTCATTTTTGGGGTTGCAGGGTTCATAAATCCCTGTTCTTAAACCCGACAATAGCGGCAGCTCCCGATTTTTTCATCGGGACTATAGCGAATGGCGGGGCTGCAAACCGCCAAAAACTGCTGCACGCTCATTTTCTAATAAAAAGACCATCCTTCGACTACGCTCAGGATGACATATTATAAAATAAGTTCTTTTAATTTTCCAATCTTAACTCTTCTTTCTTCGTGGTACTACTTTTAAAAATTTCGTACAGGTAGATATTCATCAACAACAGCCCCATTAAATAAAAATGATCTTCGAAAGGGATAGTACCTACTCTAAAACCAAGGTTTTGCTTATCGTTATACATCACCACAGGGATAGAAGTTAAAAATCCATTAACGATATAAAATGGGATAAGCGAAACCAGATAAGCCCGATAGAACTTATACATAAACCTAAAATGGGCATTTACATATTCTACATAGGCCAGCACCATAAATAAAAAGCCAAAATTGATCAGCGTGTACCATCTGTTGTAACCAAAAAACAAAATGGCCACACAAAGCCCGAGGAACAAATTACTTACTGCGAGGCTATACTTTTGCAAGTCGTTTTTTGGAAAATAGGCATTCAAACATTCGTAAATAAACACGCAGGCATAAGGAACTGTTAAAAAGAATAGAATCTCTTCTAAAGGTAGTCCCAAAAGATTTACCCCAATAAGGTAATCGGGATTAAAAGACCACACATTGAGCTTGGTAAACAGGATATCCCAAATTAAAAACACCAAGCCGGTGATCAATATTGAAGGGAATACAAACTTCCACTTGCTAAAAAAATGAACCTTTTTATCGAATGATAAAACCAGGGGAAAGAAGATTACAGCAAGATTGATAAGTAAATAGGTATAATTCATTCTAAAGGTGTTTTGTCAAAATTTTAACTTCAGCTGGCGTACATTTTTTACTGTCGATCATAAATTTAGCTACGTTTTTAACCAGTTCGCGATCGGCTAGGCCAAAATTTTCATTTTGATAATGTTTAAGGATCTCTTTT
>NZ_JBFTQI010000445.1:0-4915 GCF_056398925.1 Pedobacter sp. 01T416_2 | reverse complement strand
GCTACATAAACAGCGATATGATTTAAAACAGCAGGTACATTTTCGGGTTTATTTTGCGCCATGGCTTTTTGAAAAATGATAGAAAATAAAATAGTGGTAAACAGGAAGATTTTTTTCATGTTTAAATATCAAACTTATAAAGGAATAATTTTAATAAATTTTTCAATACATTCTTCGACTCCACTTAGGGTAGCAAAACAGCGGGGTATTTATTGAGCAGATTTATTAACCACAGATAAAAAGGATACACACAGATAATTTGTTGCCGTGATTAATGCTCCCATAGCGGAAAGATCCTGAAACAAGTTCAGGAAGACGTTGCGAGAAGAAAAAATCAATGCGTTTAGTTTGCGCTCGTTTCCAGATGAGTGCATAAATAACTAAATGATTTTATCGTTGTAAACGATTGATTATTCTATAAAGATTCTTCGCTCCGCTCAGAATGACAAAAAAAAGGCTGCCCCGGTTTTTGGAACAGCCTTAATAGATTTATAAGGATAATATGAATATGAGAATTATAGCTATTTACTTAATTCCATCCCCMACCGAGGGCGTGATAAATATCTACCACCGCATTTAACTGCTGTTTTTTGGTTTCAATCAATTCTAATTTTGACTGCAAAGCATCACGTTGGGTCATCAATACCTCAAAATAATCAGCCCTTGCAGATTTAAACAAATCGTTAGAAATATCGATCGATTGGGTGAGTGCAGCTACCTGTTTCGATTTCAAATCATAGCTTTTTTGCAGGTTGCTAATCTTTGACATTTGATTGGCCACTTCTATATAACCATTTAAAATTGTTTTTTCGTAATCGTAAACGGCCTGCAACTGTTTTGCATTGGCGGTTAAATACTCAGCTTTAATGGCATTGCGGTTAATTAGTGGTCCTGCTAGATCTCCTGCTAAAGAATAGATTAAAGATTCCGGTGTTCTCAATAAATAAGATGGGTTAAAAGCCTGGTAACCGATAGCGGCAGAAATACCCAATGATGGATAAAACTGTGCTTTAGCTACTTTAACATCCAACTTAGCCGCAGCGAGTTCTAACTCAGCCTGTTTAATATCCGGGCGGTTGGCTAATAACTGCGAAGGTAAACCTGTTTGTACTGTTGGTGGTACCAGATCGGTAAAACTCGATTTATCCCTAACAATGGGCTGAGGAAAACGGCCTAGCAAGAAATTGATCTTATTCTCCGTTTCGGTAATGTTTTGYTGAATATCAAATTCCAGGCTCTTAGAGCTTAAAACCTCAGCTTCAAATTTACGCACTGCAAGTTCGTTAACCCTACTGGCCTGTTTCTGAATTTTCATCAGTTCTAAGGCATTTTTCTGCAGCTCAATGTTTTTTTTCACTGTCTCTAACTGATTATCTGCAGCTAGCAATTCGTAATATGAATTTGCAACCTCAGCTATCAAATTGGTGACTACGAAATTTTTGCCTTCAACCGTTGCTAAATAATGACTTATGGCTCCTTTCTTGGCGTTGCGCAATTTGTGCCAGATATCGGCTTCCCAGTTGGCCTGTAAACCGAAATGATAATCGGGCAATACCTCAGGCACTTCTTTACCTGGTGTAATTTCTGTAGAAGCATCGCCAGCACCCGAACTGGTGTAGCGACCAACTTTATCAAAACCTGCACCAACGCCATAGGTTACACTTGGTAAAAGTTCCCCCTTTTTGGCTTTGATTTCGTTTTTAGCAATCTCGATATCCTGCAAGGTGATATTCAGCTCCTGGTTATTTTTTAATGCGGTATCGATCAGGTTTACCAGATTTGGATCGGTAAAAAACTTAYGCCATTGTATACTGGCCGTACTTACGGTATCCTGCGTGCCAATAAAGGCTGTAGGAACACTTTTATTTTCGGCGCGTTGAGCCACTTCTGGCAATTTACATGCGGTATATGCAGCACATATCAGTACTAAACCAAGGCCTTTATAAATATTTTTCTTAAACATTATCTTCTACTTCTTCAGTTAATGGATGTTCTTCTTCAATTTTAATCAGCTTGTGTCTGGCAGCTATTGTTCCAAATACATAATACAATCCCGGGATAATAACTACCCCGAAAATGGTACCAAAAAGCATACCCCCGGCAGCAGCCGAGCCAATGGTCCTGTTACCGATTTTCCCAGGCCCTGATGCAATCATCAATGGAATTAAACCTGCAATAAAGGCAAAAGAGGTCATTAAAATCGGACGAAAACGTACACTTGCACCTTCCATTGCGGCTTTTAATACCGTTGCACCCTGGGCATGCCGCTGTGCAGCGAATTCAACAATCAATACCGCGTTCTTACCGAGTAAACCAATCAGCATTACCATCGCAACCTGTGCATAAATGTTGTTTTCCAATCCTAATAATTTTAAGAACAGGAAAGCGCCAAAAATACCCGCTGGTAAAGAAAGGATAACTGAAAGTGGCAAAATGAAGCTTTCGTATTGGGCTGCCAGAACCAGATAAACGAAGCCCAAGCAGATCAGGAAGATATAAATGGCTTCGTTACCCCTTGATACTTCATCTTTAGATATACCAGCCCAATCGATACCAAATCCCCTTGGAAGTGATTTCTTGGCCACTTCGGTAATGGCCTTGATGGCTTCACCAGAACTATAACCCGGAGCAGATTGCCCGCTGATCTCAGAAGCATTATACATATTGTGTCTGGTAATTTCGGATAAGCCATACACTTTACGCATTTTAATAAAAGCCGAGAAAGGCACCATTTCATCACGATCGTTTTTAACCGAGAGTTTTAAAATATCTTCTGGCAAAGCCCTGTACTGAGGCAATGCCTGTACAATTACTTTATATTGATGGTCGTATTTAATAAAACTGGTTTCGTAATTACTACCTACAAAAGTCGACAGTGTATTCATCGCATTATCAATACTCACTCCTTTTTGTTGCGCAATATCATTGTCAACATCTAACATGTACTGAGGAAAACTCGCACTGTAAAAAGTAAATACAGATGATAGCTCTTTACGTCTGTTCAGCTCTTTTACAAAATCGTTGGCCACGGTTTCCATTTTTTTGTAATCGCCACTACCTGCTTTATCCAGTAAACGAAGCTCGAAACCTCCCGCAGCACCATAACCCGGAACGGCTGGTGGCTGGAAAAATTCGATAGTTGCACCTGGAATAGATTTCGATTTCTCTTCAAGCTCTTTAATAATCTCTACTGCCGAATGTTTACGTTCGCTCCAATCTTTCAGGTTGATTAAACAGGTACCCGAGTTCGATCCCGTACCTTCAGTAAGAATCTCATATCCTGCCAAAGATGAAACCGACTTTACGCCATCAATATCTTCGCACATTTTCTGCAGTTTCTCTGAAATCTGGTCGGTACGTTCTAAAGTGGATCCTGGAGGCGTTTGGATAATGGCATAAACCATTCCCTGATCTTCGTTCGGAATAAAACCTGATGGTACACTTCCGCTCAATCCCCAAACACCCAAACAAAATGCAATCAATATACCGAAGGTTAAGATCTTACGACTTACCATTTTGGTTAAAACAAATTCGTATTTCCCCGAAAGTTTGGCAAAACCATTGTTAAAACCATCTAAAAAGCGATCAATAATGGTTTTCTTTTTCTTCGATCCATGGTTATTCTTTAACATGATGGCACACAATGCAGGGGTAAGTGTTAACGCCACAATACCCGAAAGGATAATTGCCGTTGCCATGGTGATCGAGAACTGACGGTAGAAAATACCTACTGGCCCCGACATAAAAGCTACCGGAATAAATACCGATGCCATTAAAAAGGTAATAGCGATAATTGCGCCGCCAATTTCTTTCATGGCCTGCTGGGTAGCCTTCAGTACCGAAAGTTTCCGATCGTGTTCCATCTTGGCATGTACCGCTTCAATTACTACAATGGCATCATCTACCACTACCCCAATGGCCAATACTAAGGCGAACAAGGTAATCAGATTGAGTGTAATACCAAAAAACTGCATAAACACAAAGGTTCCGATTAAGGATACCGGTACAGCAATTGCCGGGATGAGGGTTGAACGCCAATCGCCGAGGAACAGGAATACCACTAAACCCACCAAGATAAAGGCTTCGACAAGGGTGTGGATTACTTTTTCAATAGAGGCATCGAGGAATTTAGAAACGTCGTAACTTACTTCATAATCTAAACCTTTAGGAAATGAGCTCGATTTGATCTCGGCCATTTTCGCTTTTACATCTTTAATTACCTGACTGGCATTACTTCCGTAAGATTGTTTCAATACGATAGCTGCAGAAGCCTTTCCATTTAACGTAGAATATAAATTGTAAGCTGAAGCACTAAAATCTACATCGGCAACATCTTTTAAACGAAGTAATTCGCCGTTAGCACTTGCTCTTAGTACTACATTTTCGTATCCTTCTTTCGTACTAAAGCGTCCGGAATATTTTAACACATACTCAAAAGCCTGAGAGCGTTTACCAGAACTCTCACCGGTTTTACCTGGAGAGGCTTCTAAACTTTGCTCATCAAGTGCTTTCATCACTTCATCCACTGAGATTTTATAAGCCTGCATACGGTCGGGTTTAAGCCAGATCCGCATGGCATAATCCCTATCACCCAAAATATCGGCAAAACCTACACCATCAACCCTTTTCAACTCTGAAAGCAAGTTGATATCGGCATAATTGTACAGAAAATTCTGGTTCATCTTAGGGTCTTTACTATACAAGTTGATGTACATCAACATGTTAGACTCTTCGCGAGTGATTTTAACCCCCTCACGAACCACTAAAGGAGGAAGTTTATTGGTAACAGCAGCTACACGGTTCTGTACGTTAAGCGAAGCCTGGTTGGGATCGGTACCTAAATTAAATACGACCTGAATGGAAGCTTCACCATCATTACCGGCATCAGAGGCAATATATTTCATGCCTGGTACAC
>NZ_JBFTQI010000444.1:0-4927 GCF_056398925.1 Pedobacter sp. 01T416_2 | reverse complement strand
CTTCTAGTGTATGAACAGCTGTAGGAATTAAACGGAGTTCGATCATACCTTTTGGAATTACCGGATAAACAACGATTGAGCAAAAGATGCTATAGTTCTCGCGTAAATCGTAAGTAATTGCAGTAGCATCAGAAAGTTCGCCTTTTAAGAAAACCGGTGTAACTACCGAATCGGTAACACCTAAATCGAATCCGCGCTCACGTAATCCTTTTTGCAGGGTCATTGCAATTTCCCAAAGTTTATCCTTCAGCTCAGGTTGGCTTTTTAGCAACTCTAAGCGTTTTAACAAACCGATTACCATTGGCATTGGTAATGCCTTGGCAAAAGTCTGAGAACGCATGTTATACCTTAAAAAATTAGTGATCTGTTCTGTTGAAGCAACAAAAGCACCAATACCTGCCATAGATTTGGCGAAGGTTCCAAAATAAACATCGATTCCATCAATACAGTCTTGTGCTTCGTGTGTACCTGCACCGGTTTTACCCATTGTACCGAAACCATGTGCATCATCAACCAGGATACGGAAGTTGAAATCTTTTTTAAGATCAACAATTTCCTTCAATTTACCCTGAGCTCCGCTCATTCCAAAAACACCTTCGGTAATTAAAAGAATACCACCACCAGTTTCTTCAACCAGTTTGGTAGCACGCTCTAACTGCTTACGGGCACTTTCAATATCATTATGTTTGTAAACAAATCGTTTACCCATGTGCAAACGTAATCCATCTACAATACAGGCATGCGATTCTGCATCATACACCACAACATCATTCCTGTCAACCAGAGTATCGATAATAGATACCATACCCTGATAACCGTAGTTTAATAAAAATGCATCTGGTTTGCCCACAAACGCTGCAAGTTCTTGCTCCAGCTGTTCATGATAGCTTGAATTACCGCTCATCATACGGGCACCCATAGGGTAAGCCATACCAAATTTTGCCGCAGCTTCTTCATCTGCCTTTCTAACTTCCGGGTGATTGGCTAAGCCTAAGTAGTTGTTTAAACTCCAAACCAAATGCTCTTTTCCACGAAACTGCATGTGAGGTGCAATTTCTCCCTCTAATTTTGGAAATGAGAAATACCCATGAGACCATTTCTGGTGTTGCCCTAGTGGCCCCATGTGCTTTGCTATCTTATCAAATATATCCAATGTATTATGTGTTTTTTATAATAAAATTTTGCGAATTTAAGCTTTATTCGTCTTAAAATCAACCTAATGATCTTTTAGGTGTTAATTAAGATTTTTAACACTCCAATTTTATGCCAAAAAAGCCCCGATTTTACTTCGGGGCTTTAAAATTATATTTGGTTTGTTTTAATCAACGTTATCGTGCAAGAAAGAATTGTTAGGTCTGATCTCAGTACCACCATCCTGATCGTTGCTTAAAGTAAACCTACTCACCTGCGATTCAGAAGAATGCTGAACTTGTTGCAACTGCATTTGCTTGCGTTTATAAGCAGGTTCGTTTTCCAGTTCCTGTAAACCATTGGTAGTACGCAATTTCATGCTTAAATCTTTTAAACGTAAAATACGTTCTTTAGATTTTTTCAATTGCTCTTCCATCGATTCATCACTTTTGTCATCATCTAAACCTACAACCGGCATTTCAATTTCCGGCTCAGGCATTGGCGGCATTTGGGCAGCCGGTGTTTCGAACACAAAATTAGTTTCAGCTAATTTTACCTCAAACTCAAAGCCGGTTTCCTGTGCTTCTTCTACCTGAGGTTCTTCTTCCATCAAGGTATGGCGAACCACATTATTTTCTGGCTCCTGAACTTTTTGAGGTTCCGATTTATTGAACATACCACCAAAAAGATCTGCCTGCGAAACTTCTTCCTTCGTTTTTAAAACAGGCTCGTAAGATGGCGTTGTTTTAGGCTGAATGAAAGAGTTTACTGGTTCAACGGGACGAACTAGCGGCGCTTCTTCAGGTGTTAAAAGTGATATTTTCTTTTTATTTTTTTCTTCGTTTACGCGTTCTTCTGATGTTTGGAAACCTGTAGCAATAATGGTTACTGAAAGTTTATCGCTTAAAGATTCGTCGGTACAGTTACCCCAGATCAAATCAGCCGATAAACCAGCTTTTTCCTGAATGTAATCGGTAATGATCGAAACTTCATCCATGGTTACTTCGCGCAGACCAGAACTAATATTCAATAAAATATAACGGGCACCTTCGATTTCATTATCCTTTAACAATGGAGAAGCCAAAGCGCCTTCTACGGCCTGTAACGCACGGTCTTCGCCCTCAGCGGCAAAACTACCCATAATGGCTACGCCACTATCTTTCATTACAGTACGCACATCCTTAAAATCCACGTTGATATAACCTGGAACTGTGATGATCTCTGCAATACCTTTTGCAGCCGTGGTTAAAATATCGTCGGCCTGGCCAAAGGCAGAGCCTAAGGTTAAGTTTCCGAAGATTTCACGCAGGCGATCGTTAGAGATAACTAAGTAAGAATCTACGTATTTTTTCAACTCTTCCATTCCTTCATCTGCCTGCAGTCTACGTCTTTTTCCTTCGAAAGAAAATGGTGTAGTAATGATGGCAACAGTTAAAATATCAAGTTCTTTAGCTGCTTTCGCAATGATTGGAGAAGCTCCTGTTCCGGTACCACCACCCATTCCTGCTGTAATAAAAAGCATTTTGGTCGTACTACCTAACATGGCCTTAATATCATCTATATTCTCTATAGCTGAGTTTTTACCAACCTCAGGAATAGAACCAGCCCCCATCCCTTCGGTTAAGCTAGCACCTAATTGTACCTTGTTAGGTATTGGGCTAGATTCCAAAGCCTGGGCATCTGTATTACAAATAATAAAATCCACACCAGTAATACCAGACAGGTACATATGGTTCACTGCGTTGCCGCCACCGCCTCCAACACCAATTACCTTGATGATTGAAGACTTATCTTTTAACATTTCGAACTGCATATCTTTATGAATCAGTTGTTTAAAAATTTTTAAATTCTGTTCATTACTCAATGTAATATTAACACTTTTTCAACAGACGTTTTCCACAACTGTTGATAATGTGGAAAACTCATCTTTTGTGGAAAAATAATTAACTTTTTAAGTAATCTTCATCGCTTACATTCATGTCATCCTGAATGAAAGTTCTTGTTTTTGCCAGTAATTTATCAAACAAACCTGGTCCGCGTTTCTCTTTTTCTTTGGCTGTTTTTGGTTTTTCTACAAAAACGCCAGGCTGTTTCATTTCTTCAATTAACTCTTCTGCTTTTTGGATTCCTTTGATCAGCAAACCTACACTGGTTGCATACATCGGGCTTTTCAGATCATCATAAATGGTTTTAGGCATATCTTCATATTTAGATAAATGCTCGTTCGGGTAACCAATACGACAATCTAAACCGGTTACATATTCAACTGCCTGAGATAAGTGTTTTAATAAAGCACCACCACCGGTAATTACAATACCACCGATCAGTTTTTTCTCATATCCTGAAGATTTGATCTCGTAATATACGTGCTCAATAATTTCTTCCATACGCGCCTGAATGACGTAAGCCAGGTTTTTAACCGAAATTTCTTTTGGTTCGCGGCCACGTAAGCCAGGAACACAAATAATTTCGTTTTCTTTATTTTCTTCAGCCAATGCCGAACCAAAACGTGTTTTTAATAACTCAGCCTGGTTGCGCATTACAGAGCAGCCCTCTCTGATATCTTCGGTAACACTATTGCCACCAAAAGGGATAACTGCCGTGTGACGGATAATACCTTCGTGGAAAATGGCAATATCTGTAGTACCACCACCAATATCAACCAATGCAATACCAGCTTCTTTTTCTTCCTCGCTCAACACCGATTCAGAAGAGGCCAATGGCTCAAGAATTAAATCCTGAGTTTGCAGACCTGCATTGTTTACACATTTGATGATATTTTTTACAGCCGTAACCTGACCAGAAATGATATGAAAGTTAGCTTCAAGGCGAACCCCTGCCATACCGATCGGATCTTTGATTCCCGGCTCGTTATCGATGGTAAATTCCTGTGGCAATACATGGATGATTTCCTCACCCGGCGGCATTACCAGTTTAAACATATCATCAATCAGCTTATCGATATCTTTTTTACCGATTTCGTTGTTTAATTCTCTTCTTGTTAAAATTCCTCTGTGCTGTAAGCTCTTAATGTGCTGACCAGCAATACCCACATTTACCACCTGTATCTCTACATTGGATTGTCCGCTTGCTACTTCAACTGCTTGAGCAATACCCTGCACGGTTTTTTGAATGTTAGAAACCACTCCACGTGTCACACCCGCCGATTCTGCCTTGCCTATTCCTAAGATTTCTATCTTACCGTGTTGTGTTCTACGACCAACGATAACACAAATTTTTGTAGTACCGATATCCAATCCTACTACGATGGGCGACTGACTGGTAAATTTTGCCTTGTCCATATTCGTTAATTTTGCTGAGTTTTATACTGTTTTTCCAATGCCCTGATTTCTTTCTCTCTTGCTTCTTTCTCTTTCTTCAGTTGGGCCTCAGATTTTGCCGGCTTTGGCTGTGTTGTTACCGTTTGCTTCGGTTTTTCTTTTTTATCCGCTGGCTTTGTTTCCTTCGGTTTGGCGGCCTGCGCAACCGCTGGCTTTTTTACTTCTGTTTTAACTGGTACTGTTTTTTTAGGCGCCTCCTTTTTCACTTCCGCTTTTTTAGGCTCGGGCTTTTTTGGCGCTTCTCTTTTAGGCGTCTCCTTTTCGGCTTCATCTGCCTCTGGCCGGTCATCCATCGCCGCCACAATTGTGCTGTTGATCAGTGAATCGGTTACGTTTCGTTGTATCCTCAAACTATCGGCTGCAGAAATTGTTTTTGCTTTTTTCCCTAATTCTGTCGAATCTCTTTTTTCGCAAACAATCTGGTTGGTATATTTAATATTGATGGTTTTATAAGT
>NZ_JBFTQI010000443.1:0-4936 GCF_056398925.1 Pedobacter sp. 01T416_2 | reverse complement strand
CAATTACTTTGTTAAATTGGGCCTCAATAAAATAAATAATGCTATTGGAAACAACATATTATATGATAATCTCGGACGTGCCTACGGAAGATATTTGAATGTTGATGGCAACCAATCATGGTTTATCCAAGGTGAGGCTAGAAAAAGCATTAAAGTTCAAAGCAGTACTTTACAGTTTATTTTGAAACCATCACTTAGCAATGCAACCCAACCAAACTACATAAATGGTTTGCTTAATAGTACAAGTTTGCTCTCAACTGATAATAATTTTGTTGTTTCATATTTGTATAAAGATGCTTTTCAGTTCGAATTGAACCAGCAAATGCTTATTTCAAAATTAAAACAGACCAATAATCCTACGGCGTTCAAAAGTTCAATTTTAAGTACAAGATTTATTGCTAGCTTAAATATTTCCCCAGCCATTAGCTTCAATACCAATATTACGTATAATTCCAACTCTTCTACCTATGGTGGAAATTATAATTTTACCCTATGGAACGCGAACTTATACTATCGATTTTTAAAAGGTAACCAAGGAGAAGTGAAATTATCAGCTTTAGATATACTGCATCAAAACAAGGGGGTAGTGAATTTTGGATTGGACAATACCTTTACCACAGGATCGGTAAATGTAATGCAACAATATTTTCTGGTATCTCTTGCTTACTATCCTCGAGTTTTTGGTAGAAAGGCAAAGAAATCATCACTTTCTGAGTAATAAAACCTATCAGACGAACAAAATTGCTGAGGGCAGCTGCGTTTACTGTCGTCAATCATAAATGAGTTGGTGCTTTGCAACTAAGAAAAACTTGAATAGAAATTATAAATAAATTGTATTATTATTTATATCTCCCGAAGGTGCAGAATATGCAAGAGTTTACACTGAAGGATCAAACGGTACGGAAGCTAACGGGCGGTGGTTAACCAAGGCTAGTGAAATTGAAGGTTTATCACGAAGTGAGATACAGCGTAAAATAGCATTGCCAAACGAACCAACCAATATTGTTAAGGTTCAACCTCCTTCAGGTACTTAATGCGGGTAGGAATTGCGGGGCGTGCTTTTGGTCAGTCTGGAGGAGGGATTCAATACCAGCTAATGGAACGGATACCAGCTGCTTCGTTTATTCGGCCAATGGGATTGCCGGTGTTTATGCCTCCACCAATTGTAGAGCCGATGATTCCGGAATTACCCATAATCGAACCAGTAATAATACCATAATTAAGTAAAATGTATAGCCTCGTAGATAATAAATTAATTTTTAAGACAGGGGAACCACTTGTTTTTAAATACCCAATAAAACAATCCGTATTGGCTGAAGATATAATTATACTTATTTTAGATATTCCTGCTAACGAAGTGTACAATCAAAATGTATTTGGAATAAAATTGTGCGGAGATTTTTTATGGCAAATAGGGAAAATTGAATTATTCCAAAAGTCGAAAGATTGCCCTTACCTTAATGTGCGAAAAAATGATATGGATCAAATAGTACTGTTTAACTGGTGTGATACAGCAATAATTATTAATCCAAAAACGGGTGAAGTCTTAGATAAATATAATACTAAATAGACTCCTAGTCTGACGCAATTCCGTGGTATTTGAGAAATGAATAGAATTGTGGAAAAGCCATGAGATATAAATTTGTTTGCAGTATTTTGCTTCATTTATGACGATGGATATAGTGGTAACCTAAACCTTTCGGAATGCGCAATCATCTGCCACCATTCCCAGAACCTCCAGGGTTTTAAGGTGAATGTTCGGTATAAAATATCACTTTTATTTTGGGGATTCTTGTTCTTAAAACTTTCGAAGCGAGCTTTAGCAACTTCGAAATCTTGGGTTGGACCTCCCTGCTCATAAAACTGAAAGCTCGCATCTTTATTCCGATAGTGATATTCTTCTTGAAGAAAATATGCTATAGGTGGTAAGTTACTGATCACAATTGCGCTTACAATAATCAAAATTGTCACTTTGTATTTTCTTTTCATCTTATTGAATTTTACATGGTCCATTGCTTTCCGGTATTTTACCTCCAGCTTCGTTAATATCTAAATTGTGATTACTAGCTTTTTGTTCCCGCAAAGCGCTTGCCATTCCTGCTGGCGTTTTGGCAAAACCAGCTCCACCAGGTCCGCCCAATCCAATTTGCGTGGTTGGGTCTGGGATTGGAATACCTCCGGCCTGACCTGCTCCGTAGACGAATGTTGAGCAATTGTAATCCGAGAAATGATAGTTTTTTGGCGGGTTGCTTATATAATCTATTACTTTCTGAAAACTTTCCCCTGTGACATAATAAGTTGACGATATATTATAGGCATCAAAGCCGTTGTCAAGAATTTGCGATTTAGAGGATAGTTTATCCAGTCCAGAGCCAGTAGGGTAAAATCCGACAGTTTGTGTGATGGTTGTGGCTCCACTTGTTTTGCTCAAAGAAATAGCCACATGGCCGAAACTGTTGGCGCCGACATTAAAAGAGGTTCCAGGCTGCGGTTCAACAACATATACCCTTACTACAAATGCTGCATTTGTACTTGGAATCTTTGAGAAGCATTCCATCATCTCTTTGGGATTGACAGGGTTTTTGTCCTCTCCCGGAAGGTTCGATGGGGCAGGGGGCGATGATGTGCCGGTGTTTCCTCCGCTACCACCTGATGATCCCGAAGAGCCGTCTACAAGGCCATCGTAATATCCTCCGCCACCGCCAGCACCTCCGCCGTCGTCAAAGTAAGTGGTTGAGCAGATTTGGGTAGAATGGACGGTGAAATCACCTGCGCCGTCAATATACCAGTCTTGCACCCAGGCGCAGGTTTCTATAGCCATCATCTTCATGATCTTCCCTTGTATTCCACGATAGGGATTCACCTCCTTTAACATTTTGTTGGCCTGGTCTAGCTCTTCCTGCTTGGAAAACTGTTTGATCAATCCGACTGGCTTCCCCTTGCTGTAGAGTCTACCCCCCATTAGTTTGTAGTTGAGGTTGTATACAAATACCCTTCCTGTGAAATCCGCTGCCCTTGTTATCCGGTTTCTCTGCAGGTAGATGGCATCTGGAATAATCTCCAGTATTTTTGCCCCGATCTTTTTGCTTACAGGGTCCCTCAGTATCACCAGTTGCCGATATCCCTGTTTATAGTTTTGATAGGTGGGTTGTCCCTCCAGTAAAATGATCCACTTGTTCCCGTTCCTTATAGCGACGCTTTGGGCAAGTTTCCAGTCAACCCTGATTTTCGCCATGGCCTTACTGCTGTCTCTGTCAACCTGCGCCATAAAGTTTTTGGCCTCATCCAGGGAAATGGAGGTATTGCTTACTTCGTTCGTCACATTGTCATTGTTGAACGGTTCTTTTTGGCATGCACAGATCACGAGTACAAACAGCATGGTAGTTTTGAGCTTTGCGTTCATAACCTTAGTTTTTATAGTCAAAGATAGGTGTTGGATTTCGGCTGTTTTGTGTCTGGTGACACATTTGCAATTTTTTACGCCTGATTCTGCTTAAGGTTTCCCGGGAAATTCCAAGATAGGAGGCGATGTTGTTTTGGCTGGTCTGCTGCTCTATGTCGGGGTGGTGTTCAAGCAATTTTTCATAGCGCAACGTCGGGGTTTGGCTACGGAGGAAAATCGCCCTTTCCTCACTCATGATGTAGTACTTCTGTGTGACGATCCTGCCCAGCAGATTCCCTTGTGGGAAATCTGCATAATAAGCGTTTAATTGCTGCCAGCTTATGGACTGGAGTTTACAGTCCTGAAGTACTTCTATGTACTCATGGGCTGGTCTTTGGGTGAAAAAGCTGTAAACCGAGATCATCAGATCACCCTTTCCCATAAACCAGGTGGTGCACTCTTTTCCATTTTCGTCAATGAAAAAGGCACGTAAAAATCCACTTCGTATAAAGTACAGTCTCCGGGCAGTCTCGCCGGGTCTGAGTAATAGGTATTTGCGTTTAAAATTCTCGGTGATTGCCTCCCGGTTTACCCTGTCCTGCAAAGGAGCGGGAAGGGGTACAATGAAGCTCAAGGTTTCCAGTAAATCCTCTTCTTCGATAGTTTTTTTTTGCATGACTTGTCGATTGTGTCACAAATCAACTTTTCAGCGCGTTTACCTGRCTATTAGTGTCCTGTCGGAAGGATGTATTTTATAAACGCCATTTATCTGTATTTGTTACGTGCACCTTGCTAAAATTCTGCTTTCGCCGATAGCTGGTTGGTTGCTGCTCAAATAGTTAACTTAAAATGTATTGCTAGGAATTTGGAAAAACGATCTGAAAAACTTTATGCATAGATTTCCCTACAGATCGAATAGACAGCGGCTATCGCAAATCCGGTGGAGAAACTAAGTTCAAATCCACAATGCCTAAAGGTTGGAACCAGTGGGTATGGAGGGGTACCTGGAATACCATACGTGGGTGATCCGGGAGTCATCCTGCTAGGAAAATGATTTTCATCCCGGACAATTTGTGATATCTTTGGTCCAGAGATGAAACGCGAGCATATACGGGAAACCTTCGGAAATATTGATATTTATTTATTCGACCAGTTACTAAAAGGTACTTATGATGGGTGCAAGACTGTTTTGGATGCTGGATGTGGAACAGGAAGGAACCTGCTTTACTTTTTAAGAAGTGGTGTGGAGGTTTATGGGGTAGATCAAAATCCTGAAGCGATAGCACAGCTTAAAAATCTGGCCAGTGCCTTTCCCCATATCAATCCCGAAGAAAACTTCAGCATAGCGCCTGTAGAACAATTACCATTTGAAAGTGAGTGTTTTGATCTGGTCCTTAGTTCTGCTGTACTCCACTTTGCAGAAAACCAGGAACATTTTGAAGCGATGTTAAGCGCTATGTGGCGCGTACTTAAACCCGGTGGATATTTCTTCTGTCGCCTGGCCTCAGAAATCGGTATTGAATCGCTGGTCCGTTTTATCGGAAATGGGAGGTA
>NZ_JBFTQI010000442.1:0-4953 GCF_056398925.1 Pedobacter sp. 01T416_2 | reverse complement strand
TAATATAGGTTACGCCCGATCGGAAGCCTAAAACCGGGGTAGCTGGCTTTTGCCAGGTTTTGCCGCCATTGCTCGTTAAAAGAATATTATTGGTGTTTTCTTTATCTTTTACATAGTTTCCGCCAACAGTTACACCAATTTTTTCATTCAAAAAATCGATCGAGAAAGGACCCGTACTATTTTCGCCCTGCAAAATGGGGCATTTAAATACTTGCCAGTTTTGTCCATAATCTGGAGAAAAGTAAATGTTAGATACCGTTCCACCTGCTGCAATCCAGGTTTTACCACCAGGTAATGTTTTAATGGTTGTTCCACTGGCTGCAAAACCTGCTTCACCTTTAGCCAAATTGGTTTTTAGATTTGCTGAAATATCTTGCCAGCTTTTACCTGCGTCTACAGTTTTAAGTAATTGCATTTTATCATTTATGGGATCACCGAAGATGATTCCTTTATTTTTATCCCAAAAACCCAAGCCATCCAAAAATATAGCTGAATCTACATTTTTATAATTTTCTGTCCAGGTTTCGCCGCCATCAACGGTTTTCAGAATGTATGCCGGCGAAGCAATGCCCACAATAATGGCCTGTTTATCGTCGAAAGCTTCAATATCCCTGAAATCGATTTTTTCGTAACCTTTTGGTTTTAACCATTTCCAGGTTATACCACCATCAGTAGTTTTACCTACCGATCCATTACTACCACTTACCCAGGTAACCCGATCTGATACAACACTTAAACCCCGTAAACTGGTTTTGGTATTCTCGTTTAAGGGTTTAAAGGAATACGACTGCGCGGTGCAAAAAAAAGGTGCCATTAAAAGGCACCATAAAATTTTCTTCATCTATAAATTATTTTACTCGTCTAAAAGTTTCTGATCGGCCTAAAAGAGAAATACCTACATAACCGCGAACATTTAATACATCATTACCTGCTAAGGTCATGTTGCAGCTATAGGTTTTACCTTTTTTCGGATCGTAAATCGTTCCATCGGTCCATTTACCATCTTCGTAAACAAAATCCTTTAATATTTCCAGATTTAACAAAGCGCGTTTCTGTAGTTTTTCGTCAGGATTTTTAGCATCTAATTTAGGTTTACCATTTAAATTGGGTTCCTTCATCCAGGCTAATTTCCCATAATATTTATCGCCTTTTTTATAAATTTCTATTTGCCCTTCACCCGATGGGTTAAGCCATTTGCCTACAATAGCATCTTTGTTCTGTGCAAATACAGAAAACGATACTGCCACAAAAAGCAGCATTAAAAATGGTAACTTTCTCATATTTTTTATTTCTAGTTAGTTTCTAAAGATAATAATTACACCTTATATCGAAACACTAAATAAAGAGAAAAAGTATGAGAATTTTTGAAAATCCTAAAATTTACTTTGAAACAATTGGTAGATACTTGGCACGGTACGCATAAAGCAGGAACAAATTAAACAATAACATCACGGCCGACATCGGAAGATCTTTAGGCTGGGCCAAAAATGCGGTATACAAAAAGATATTCAAGGTAACAGGAAAAATAATGATTGATGCTAGTGGTGCCGTCCTTCCGATAAACAACATTACACCACATAACAGTTCTGTTATTTTAATTAATGGAAAAAGATAAACGGAGGCCATTATACCTGTCATAAAGCTGGTTTGGGCCGCTGTCATTTCCGGCGCCTTAGGCATTAAATTAAGAAAATAGGTTACCGAAGCAAATAGGTATAGTGCTCCTAATAACACCCTGATAATAATAATTGCAATTTTCATATTGGATTAATTTTGGTTTCTAAAATTAAAAATAATAAAAGTTATTTAAAGTTCATTRGTCATTGGTACATTGTACATTAGTGTAATAATAAGTTAATCTGTTTTGGTTGAGGTTTTATATTTAATAGCCATAATCTATTAACCATCAGCCATTGACCATTTATTATCTAATTCGCTCTTTATATTACCGCACCCGCGATTTATATTAATGCGTACGCAATTTACATTACCGCACTCGCGATAAGTATACCAGACTATGAAGTCTGGACTAAGGATCCAACACTTTCGGCTCCTTTCTCCTGACTCCAGGCTATTTGTTATAATCGTAATTCACCATCCATTGAATACCAAATTTATCGGTAGCCATACCAAAAAGGGCTCCCCAGAACATTTTTTCTAAAGCCATTGTTACTGTTCCACCAGCTGAGAGGTTATTAAAAAGTGTATGTGCCTCTTCTTCACTTGCCGCATCAACGGACAGTGAGATTCCGGTACCGAAAGTAGATGCAGGCATCGGGTTGGTAACATCGGTACCCATGAGTACGTTGCCACCAATAGGCAAAGCCACGTGCATGATTTTCTCCTGGTCGCCTACTGCCATACCTTCGCATCCCGGCGAATCTTTAAAGCGTTGAAGCACAGCAAAATCGCCGCCAAAAATAGATTTATAAAAGTTAAATGCTTCTTCGGTGTTACCGTTAAAATTTAAATACGTGTTAAGTGTCGCCATTGTTTTGTTGTTTTTCCCTTCGGGATGGTTAATTATTATTTGTTTTTTTTATTATCGTCATCCTGAACTTGTTTCAGGATCTATTTAGCATAAGATGCTGAAACGAGTTCAGCAGGAGGTTACGAGCGCATTTTAGTCAATTTGATATCCATCCATGGTGCCCAGTTTTTACCATCAAATTGTTCCCATGTCCCTTCTATGGTATTGGCTTTAAAATTTCCTTTAAATCTTTCGGTATCGGCAAATATTAAAATAATATCATCGTAAATTTTAAGGGTGGATATTGAAATATTGCCTTCATTATCGAACGATTGCGACCTAAAAACATCTTCCATATCATCATAATGCGTAATTTCTAACGATCGGATCTTTTTATCGCCGAACATGACGTCTACCTGATGTGTTAAGAAAAACCCACCATCAACCCACCCGTAGGTATCCGTTCCCACAATTACATC
This sequence comes from Pedobacter sp. 01T416_2, assembly GCF_056398925.1. NCBI lineage: Bacteria > Pseudomonadati > Bacteroidota > Sphingobacteriia > Sphingobacteriales > Sphingobacteriaceae > Pedobacter > Pedobacter sp. 01T416_2. Next base: position 2,004 of record NZ_JBFTQI010000442.1, on the reverse strand, counting down.
ACCCGCTTTTGTTAAACCTTCTGTTTTCCATTTGCCGATATAAGGATTTAGCAGATTAAGCCTGTTGTTTCTCATAAATTTAGTTAAAAATCAATTGGTATCTAGCTCGTTGTAAATATTTTTTAACTGATGTACGTGTCGTTGTGTATGATAAATCACAAAATAAATGGCCTCTAGCCGGGTTAGAAAGCCATAGCCGGGTAATTCAAAAGAACTGCAGGTTTTAGTTAAATCCAGGTCTGCAATTGAAGTTGAAATCCTGTCCCTGATCTGTTTTAAGCTTTCTAATAATGCATACTGGTTATACACTTTATCTTCAGGATAAATCTGTTGAGGCGAATTGAACTTCACGTTGAAATTCAAAAAGTCGTTTCTAATCTGCGCTACCATTAAATCGGCTGGCTTATCTGTTTCGGTTACCGGGCCATTTATGACTTGCAGAAAGCCAGAATTTGCCAAAATCATATGTTCAGCCAGTTGGCCTGCTGTCCAGCTTCCTTTAAATGGTACTGCATTAATTTGCGCAGTATCAAATTTCGATAAGGTGTTTTCTAACGCCGACAAAGTTTCGCTGGCTTCTTTTATTATCTTTTCCATAACTTACATGTAATTCATTCCAGGATAGTTTAATAACCTGCGCCATAAGGCAATCTGCCCGATGCAATTGGCTTCCCGATAACTGTTGAAGCTGATCATTTCAAACAATGTGATCTCCATTCCAGGGATGCTGAGTTTCTCTTCCAGTTTCTCGTCGGTAGCCTGGGATAATGCCTGCTGTAACTTTGGAGAAATCTCTTTCCAATCTTTAATGAAATCTTCAAGCAATGGATAAGTGGCATCATCCACAATTCCTTTATTATCGGCAAAAAGATCGTCGGTTATGGACGGAAGATCGATACCGAATGATTTGGCCAGAAAATAACGGCTATGCACTACACTCCCGGTAATCCAAGCAATGTGGTTTGCTTTCGTATCCAATCTTTTCTGTGCATCCTTTTGGTCTATCCCATCTAAAGCCCTTACTAAAAAATCTGTTTGCATTTCGTACAACACTATAAAGCCATACATTCTGCTACTCGTTGGGGTGGTTTTCATATGTTTACTAATTAATTGATTAACTGAAATAAAGTTACCTTTTAATTTAGTTGAACACCGTTGCCGTAAAAGTCAATCTTAAGGGGCATTTCAGACAATTTTTATATATTTACGATACTTAAATTTTTAACCAAATGATACAAGTAGGTGTTTTACTGCCCCAAAATTTCAGATTATTAAGCATAGCGGCTATTTTAGATGTATTTGATACTGTTAATGGTTTTTACAGAAAAGATGCGCTTGAAACACCATTTAACATTAGTTTAATTACGCTAGACGATAAAAATTATAATTTTAGTACGCATCCCTGTGTGTCCTTACAAAAAGCCGGGCAGTTCGAACTGATTTTAGTTCCATCATTTGCAACCAACGACATCAAAGATTGTATTGGAGCCAACAGAGGTTATATCCCCTGGTTAAACAAACAACATGCGGCAGGCGCAGAAATTGCTACTTTTTGTACTGGTGCATTTTTACTTGCAGCATCAGGACTGTTGGATGGTAAAGCAGCTACCACACATGTTGATGCCTGCTCTGCCTTTTCTACGGCATTCCCCCTGGTTCATTTAAAGGCTGATAAAACCGTAACACAGGATGGAAAATTATTTACAAGTGGTGGTGCAACCTCCACTTTTCATTTATTGTTGCACCTTTTACAGCTTCATTGTGGAAAAGATATGGCCATTAAGGTGGCCAAGATTTTTGCAATCGATATGGACCGTGTAAACCAATCGTACTTTAGCACCTTCCAACCTATCCGTCATCACAATGATGATATTGTTGCTTCTGCCCAGGAAAAAATTGAAAATAATTATCAGGATGTGGCTACCATCGAAGAGATGATTAAAGATATTCCTTCCAGTAGAAGAAATATTGTGCGTCGCTTTAAACAGGTGATTGGTATTACCC
>NZ_JBFTQI010000441.1:0-4964 GCF_056398925.1 Pedobacter sp. 01T416_2 | reverse complement strand
CCCTCTGATTGATCGAAAGCAGCTAGCACATTCAAGCTATGTTTTCCAAATGTCCTGTCGTAACTTAGTGATGCAATAGCCTGATAACTTGAAGATGAGTTTGTGCCCGAAGAGAGCTGCGTATTTGCAGCACCTACTGCAGTTATTGTACTTACAACTTCATTGGTGTAAAGTAAATTGTTTTGTCCGGTTGTTTTGAAATTATAAACGGTGTATGGTGGCACGTATTGGCCACTTGTACCGCTTCGGTTATTTTTGCCAAATTGCAGGCGCCCGGTTAAACCTGGTATAAATTTTGGTTTATAATCAACAGAAGCATTTAGCGCCAGTCCTTGAGATTTATCGAAAATATTATTTCCTGAATTTACAACAGCAAGCGGATTGGTATTGCTATTGTAATTAATTGGTTTGCCATCAATTTGAATCGGCACCCATTTAGGTGTTGTAATCAACTGTTGGAAAAAAGCTTGATCGTTTTCTCCGCCATTTTTATAAGTATCACTTGTCTTTTTCGAAAAATCTGCACTTAAGGTAACAGTAGCTGTTAATCCATCGATAATTTTAGCATTCATACCCGATCTGAAAGCATATTTACTGTAGTTAATACCACCGTAGTTACCAGATTCATCATAATAATTTCCTCCGGCGAAAAAGGTGATGGCTTCAGACCCTCCAGAAACATTCATATTATGCCGGTTTACCTTAGAAACCTTCCATAATTCGTCAAACCAGCCTTTAATACTGCTGTTTTTCAGTTGTTCTAAATCTGCAGCAGAAAACATAGAAGAAGTTGGCGAATTTGCAATTCTATAACCGTCATTTAGCAGCTGGGCATGCTCGTATGCAGAAAGCATATCTACATTTGCTGCATTATCCGAAAAGCCTAAAAACCCGGTATAACTGATTTGTGGCTTTCCTCTTTTTCCTTTTTTAGTAGTAATTAAAACTACTCCCTTTGCACCCGATGCGCCATAAATAGCTGCTGAAGCATCTTTTAGGAAAGAGATATCTTCAACCATAGTTAGATCTAAATTATCGAAATCATCGCGGGTAACTGTAATCCCATCAATTACGTATAATGGTTCGGTAGTCGCGCCCAGTAAGGCCGATTGTTCTGATCTTGATGCTCCTCTTATATTAATGGTAACCGAAGAACCAGGTTTGCCTGAAACAGAGTTAACACCAACACCAGCAATCTTATTCCGAAGTGCAGCAGCAATGTTCGGCACAGGTAAATCCTGAATTTCTTCAGCCCTGATATTGGCCACTGAACCTAAAATCTCACTGCGTTTCTTCGTTCCATAACCAATAACAACAACGGCATCCTGATCTAAATTCTGACTGTCTTCTACAAAATTTACCGTTAAACTGGTTTTTCCGACCAGTGGAATAGTTTGCCTGATAAAGCCAATATAAGAAAATACTAATGCGTCGGTGGCAGGATCGGCGATCAATGCAAACTCACCTTTATCATTGGTACTTACGTTGTTAGTTTTGCCGCGTATCCCGACAGTTACACCCGGAATGGGTTGCCCGTCTTTTTTGTCTACCACCTTACCGGTAATCTGTTTTTGTTGCGCAAAAACAGCGGCACATGTGAATAACATGAGCACTAAAACCCATGAGGTTTTTCGTAAAAATTTTGAGTTCATATTTGTTATTTGGTTAGTTTTTTTACTAATACAGCTAATCTGATATCAATCATGCATTGAGTTTGATTAATTTCATTAGCATATATAAGCTGTACAGGCAATTGCTATACAGTTTATTCAATAGTGTTTCCGGTTAAGGATGGGTTTGTTTGTATTTGCTTTTACAGCATGCTAGTTAGGCATAAGAATTAGACAGCGTTATTTTAAAAATCTATCTAACATTAATTGTCTTTGTGGTGGCTCATATTTTTGTTTTTAGATTAAAAAATTATTGGTTAGAAAGTATATTTTAACTTTACATTAATGAAGGAATATCAATTTTTCAAACAAAATAGCAACGGTTATTGTATAATTTTATCAATTAAAGATTAACCTTTTCTCTATAAGCTATTTAGTGATTTTATTCACAATACAATATAAGTATAAATTCATATATAAATGAAATATTCTTGAATAAAAAAATATAAAAAATAATGGAGCGTTTAAATACGCTCCATCAGCCATGCTAGTTTGTTTGCGCTTTTGCTTTTCTCCTTTTCTCCCACTCTGCTCCTTCTTTCTTCAGATCGTATCCGGCAGCTGATAAGTAATTGTTAATGCGTCCTTTGTATTTACCAAACCATGCATGCTTTTTATCTGATGATTCTGCATCCATAGCATGTTCACGTGCTTCGGTAAGCCAGATCAGGATCTGTTTTTTCTGATCTTCGGTCAGCGTTAAAATTTCTTCCTGATAAGCTTTGTAAGTGATGGGCAATACATTATAGGTCATACCGTTTTTAACCAGCTCAACCTGCTCATTAGTTAGTTGCGCAGAAAGTTTGCCGGTGTATTTTTTATGGAGTTTAGCTAATGATGTTTCTACCACACGGCTATCCTTAGCAAGGGCTGAATCGCGTTCTACTTTATTGTCTTTGTTTTTTTCTTTAATTGCTTTAACACGAATGTCGCGCGCGGCATAGATGTCGTTTAAATTGCTATATTGATCTCTGATGATTACCGTCACTTTTTCGGTTTTCTTCGCATCTGTAATTCCAAGATTGGCAACAATTTTAGCCGAACGCTCGGTAATCATTTTCACATAGGCTTCTTTATCGTTCACAGGATTGTTCTGAGCAAAAATTGCAGTAATGCTCGAGAAGGTTAACAGTAAGGCTAAAATTGATGATTTCATGTCTTTATATTTAAATTGTATTTATTTTTTTTAGGTTCACATCTCCGCAAAAGTGCACTTTTAAGCCAAGTTCATCCATTGCAGCTGCTTTAATGCGGCAAGCTTCGTGCGCTCCGGCTTCATAATTGGTATAAACCACCTGAATATGGTTAGCTTTATGTCTGGCCATCAACTGATCGCGGCTCACGCCTTTCAAAATGGCATGCATAATTGGCCATTCGGGTGTTGTTCCGTCCCAACGTCTTTTGGTTTCGGCCGCAGGCAAAGCTACTACTTCTCCAACGCCCAAATCGCAATGTAATTCGTTATCCATTACATAAACTCGGCTCCAAACAATGAAACCTGGTTTACTGATGCCTTTTAACGATCCACCACCTAAACGGAAATACATAGCTGGCTGCCTATCGCTGCTTGCTCCGGCATAACCATCAATAAAATGTGCAGGTGGTGCTGCTCCAGAGATTAAAAACAGCCAAACAAAACCGTCTACATCATCATTTTTGTAATATTCACCCCAACGGATGTCATGAAGGGTGTTTTCTCCGGTCATTCCTAATTCTTTCCAAAGATTGTAGGTTACCAGGGCATCTAAACCGGCACATTCGTCTACCTCGTTAAAATGTGGTAAAGCCCGTTTTGGGTAAAGTTCTTTACCATCTACAGAAAATGCCGGCGGACGGTCTTCGTTATTTAATAAACCCTCTACTAAATCGCTGGCTACAGTTAAATCTTTCAATCCYTGCTGATACTGGATTCCAATGGTATCGCAGCTAAAATGATCAGCAATCCTCAGGGCGGCGATATACATTTTACACTGTTCGAGGGTTTGGTTTTTAGTTAATTGTGTCTCCTCTTCAGTTCCCCAGTTAAAGGTCATTCCTTTTTGCAAAAGCCAATCTAAAACAGCCTCTGCTTCACCATTGGTAACCTGCAGCATACCTGCATATAATGCCGATTGACTTAAACGCTCTTTAAAGAAACCGGTTTTGTGCAGCAGTTCGTCAGGAATGATAGCATTGTACATACCCATGCAGCCTTCGTCAAACACGCCCATGATCACTTTTCGCTCTTTTAAGCTTTTGGCAAAAGTTCTTCCTTTCTTGTCGTCGCTTAGTGGGATCTTACTTAAGGCAAAACTTTTTACATGACTTTGATCGTAACTGACCTTGCCGGTTGTGAGCCATTCTTGCAGGCCATCGGTAAAAAAATCATCCGTAAAATTTTCACTCCATAAAGTACTATATGGAATTGCCGCTTTGGTTAAGCAACCGTTCAGATTTAACATGCCTACCAAACCAGGCCATTGTCCGCTCCAGTTGGCTACGGTTAGTATCGGGCCACGATGTGTGGTAAGCCCTGCAAGTACATGATGTGAGTATTGCCAAACACTTTCTGCTACAATTATAGGTTGGTTGGGATCAATATTTCTAAAGATATCCATACCCATTCTTTGCGAATCGATAAAGCCATGTTTTTTTGTTGAATTGTATGAATGGGCACGTTTAACTTTCCAGCCAAATTGTTCGATGGCTAAAGTTAATTTTCGCTCCATTTCGACTTGAGCAGCCCAGCAATTTTGATTTGCTGAAAGCCGTAGATCGCCACTTGAAACCAGTAGAATTTCTCCTTGTTTACCTTGTCTCATAATTTATTAATGAACAAATAATTTATATAAAAATAATTTGTCAGCTTATATTTTGGTTACGCCTATATGGCTATATACAAAACTCAACAATGAAAAACACTATTTTCTGATAGTTTTTATCAAATTAATATAGGATGTTATCATTAAACTCGTTAACTTTAGACCGCTGTGGTATAATTTGTAGAATATTGTAATACAGCCCTAACCAAATATTTATTTTTACATGAAACCTCATTTTCATAAAGTTCCAATTACCTTACAAAGTTCCTTTAGTATCCGTCATGATATCAAACCCGATTTTGGGAATATCTGGCATTATCATCCTGAGCTAGAACTGCATTATGTAATCAAAGGAGAAGGCGTTCGTTTTATTGGTGATAACATCAGTAATTTTGTGCCAGATGAGATGGTGCTATTAGGCGAAAATCTGCCTCATACCTGGCGTTGTAAAGATGAATACTTCCAGAATAACCCCGATCTTACAACTGAAGCC
>NZ_JBFTQI010000440.1:0-4979 GCF_056398925.1 Pedobacter sp. 01T416_2 | reverse complement strand
CAGCTTTGGTTAGTCCTGATTTAAGGGTACGTTTTTCTACTTCGCATCCAAAAGATATTACCGACGAGGTTTTACATACCATTGCTAAATACGATAACATCTGTAATTATATCCACTTGCCAGTTCAATCGGGTAATACCCGCATATTGGAGCTAATGAACAGGACTTATACCCGCGAATGGTATATCAATCGTATTGATGCCATCCGTAACATTATCCCGGGTTGTGCAATTTCTACCGATATCATCGCTGGTTTTTGTACTGAAACAGAAGAAGAGCATCAAGAAACCCTGAGCATGATGGATTACGTAGAATATGATTTTGCATATAACTTCACTTATTCTGAAAGACCAGGAACTTTAGCTGCCCGTAAATTGGAAGATGATATTCCTGAGGAAGTAAAAAAACGCCGTTTAGCTGAGATTTTAGCTAAGCAACAAGCACATTCGTTAATGCGCTTACAAGAGTGGGTGGGTAAAACCGTTCGTGTTTTGATTGAAGGCACTTCTAAAAAATCTGATCTGGATTATTGCGGAAGAGGAGATAGCGGAGCCATGGCGATTTTCCCTGCAATTGAAGGCGTTAAACCAGGCCAGTATGCAAATGTATTTATCGAAAAGTGTACATCAGCTACGTTAATTGGTAAAATAGTATCATAAAATCCCGTCATGCTGAACTTGTTTCAGCATCTTAAATTGAAAGACTCTGAAACAAGTTCAGAGTGACGTAACTTTAGAAAGAATAAATGGATACACAAAATATTAAACAGCGGTTCGGTATTATTGGCAATTCGCCATTGCTTAACCGTGCTATCGATATTGCAAGCCAGGTAGCACCAACTGATATGTCGGTGTTAATAACAGGCGAAAGTGGTAGTGGTAAAGAGGTATTCTCGCAGATTATCCATCAAATGAGTGCCCGTAAACACGGTGCTTTTATTGCTGTAAACTGCGGCGCCATTCCCGAAGGAACCATTGATTCTGAATTGTTTGGTCACGAGAAAGGATCTTTTACAGGTGCACATGAGGCACGTAAAGGTTACTTTGAAGTAGCAAACGGCGGAACCATTTTTTTAGACGAGGTTGCTGAGCTGCCTTTGGGTACACAGGCGCGTTTGCTGCGTATTTTAGAAAGCGGCGAATACTTACGCGTAGGCTCATCTAAAGTTCAGAAAACAGATGTTCGCATTATTGCTGCAACCAATGTTGATGTATATAACCGCGTTAAAAACGGAAAATTCCGCGAAGATTTATATTACAGGTTAAATACCGTTCCGTTGCGCATACCGGCTTTGCAAGAGCGTAAAGAAGATATTTATTTATTATTCAGAAAATTCTCTGCCGATTTTAGCGATAAATACCGTAGCCCTGCATTACATTTGGAGCCAGATGCCATTCAGATCCTAACCAATTATAGCTGGCCGGGTAATGTTCGTCAGTTAAAAAATATTGCCGAGCAGATCTGCGTATTGGAAAAAGACCGAAATGTAACCGGACAAGCCATTTTAAACTATATCCCGAACGAGGCCGGAAGTAACCTGCCAATGACGATTAATTCTCAGTCGAAAGAAGATTTTACAGAAAGAGATATTTTGTACAAGGTACTTTTCGATATGAAAAAGGATATGGTTGAGCTTAAAAAACTTGTTGCCGAAATTATTCAGCACGGCGGAAATACTGCTACCGTTTTAGCAGATAATCCTCAGTATATCAATCAGCTATACCGCGATGTAGAACTGCCCGCAGGGCAAGAGCATGCCTTTACCATTCAGCAACCTACGCCAAGCAATAATAATAACAACAATAACAATACTGATTATTTTGCACACGAGGCCGAAGAGGTAGAAGAATCTTTATCATTAGTGGATAAAGAATCAGATCTGATAAAAAAAGCATTAAAAAAACACAAGGGTAAACGTAAGTTTGCTGCACAAGAACTGGGCATTTCAGAGCGTACCCTGTACAGAAAAATTAAAGAATTGAATTTATAGCTTCATCGACTTTAAAACAAACCATATACTGATGAAACCATCATGAGCATACCACTTACAAACAGAGATGAATATGCTCATGATCGCTTCATAACCATTGAAAAACAAACCGAGCTTTTGCGAGCTCATTAACTAAGTGAAGCGTTCTCTTGAACACCATTGAGAAAATAAAGCAAGTGAAAAATGCCATTGAAAACAATGAGCAATAAATTAATAATTATACAACTGATGAAAATAAAAATATTTGCTTTAATCCTTGTTGCTTCAATACTGAGCGCCTGCTCTTATAAATTCAATGGAGCATCAACAACAGGATTAAAAACGGTGGTTGTCCGGGTGTTTGAAAACAATGCACCGTTAGTGGTGCCAACACTAAGTAACCAGATTACCGAATCGTTAAAAACCCGGATCCGTAATCAGACCAAATTGATTATTTCTCCTACCGGTGAAGGCGATGCATCGTTTGAAGGCAGAATAACAGGCTATGATATTAAGCCGGTTGCGCTTCAAAATAGTGCTACACCTACTTCGGGTGCAAACAGATTAACCATAACCGTTTCTGTAAAGTATAAGAACAATATAAAAGAACACGAAAAAGAAAGTTTTGAAGAAAGCTTTACCAGATATTTCGATTTTCCGATCAATGGGGCACCAATTCAAACCTTATTGCCTGGAGCTATCGAAAACATCAACAAACAATTATCGGAAGATATTTTTAACCGTGCATTTGCACAGTGGTAAATAAAGCAGGATTCTAAAAGACAAAATTTTCAAAACCCGTCTACATTTTTTTAACTTAGCGGCAAAYCTCGATAATGGATAACAAAAAGCTACTGGCAGATTTACTTGCGCAACCTGGAAAGGTTGGACCAGAGCATGTATCCATGTTGCAGGAAATGGTGGCGCAATTTCCATATGCCCAGCCCATTCATTTACTGTTAGCCAAGGCTAACGCATCAGCAGTACCAAAAGCAGCACTTTATAGCCAGGGGCATGTACTGTTCCATATATTAAATATGGTTTCAGTCCGCGAAACAACAGAAGAAGAAATTAAAGAGGTAGTTGCTGAAAATACACAGGATGAACAGATAGTTTTTGAAGAAATAGGAGAATTAGCTCCAGATCTTCACTCAGAAAACCCAGTAATTCCTATAGAAACGCCAAATCACCTGCCGGGTATTGATAGTCATTTAATGGATTTGCCAGCAGATGATGATTCTTTTATTGAAAGTGTAGCTGCTACCGATTTCTTTGCCTTTGAACAGAAATTAAGTACCGATGTGGTTACGATCGCACCAGAAATTGAAACGGTTGTTCCTGATGAGCCCGAAAGGAATTTTGTTTCGCAATATAACGACGATAAGCTTCCGTATACGTTTTTATGGTGGTTGGCTAAAACCCGTAAAGAGCACGAGCAGATTTTTCAGCCTTATGCTCACCCTAACGCTGGTAAGGTAAAACCACAGCCACAAAATAACCAACTGCAAGAAAGAGCTGAGTTTCAACAGCAATATGTAGAGCACATCTTTCACATTCAAACGCCTTTCGAGGTAGCCGATCATTTAGCAGAATATCCTTCTGCCGAAATTAAAGATGCAAAGGGAGCTGAAATTATCGAGCGGTTCTTAAAAGAAGATCCAACAATCAGGCCTCCGAAGCCAGAACAGATAGATAATGAAAATAAGGCAAAGAAAAGTGCAGAAGACAATTACGATCTTGTTTCGGAGACTTTAGCTAAAATTTATATTGAGCAAATGCTTTATCACAAAGCCATAGATACGTATAAAAAATTAAGTTTGAAATATCCGGAAAAAAGCCGTTACTTTGCCGACCTTATCCAATCTATAGAAAAGAAATTTTAAAATATAATATTACCATGGTAACCTTTTTAATCATTTTATTAATTATTGCGTGTGTGGCCTTAGGCTTATTTGTTTTAGTACAAAACCCTAAAGGCGGAGGTTTAGCTACAGGGGGTGGCACCAGTAACATGTTTGGTGTGCAGCGTACCGGCGATGTTTTAGAAAAAGGATCGTGGGTATTGTTAACCTTAATCGTAGTGTTAACCCTTGCCGTTACTACAATTGCTAAAACTAGCGGTGGTACTGCAGCAGTTGGAAACTCAGCTATACAAGAGCGTTTAGATAAAACACCATCACCATCTCCACTTGGCGGAAATTTAAACAGCACTAAACCTGCTGCTTCGACTCCAGCTAAAACAGATTCGACAAAGAAATAAGTAATACTTACCCGTATTTTATAAAGCTTTCCTCAAAAGGGAAAGCTTTTTTGGTTTTTAACATTCCGTAAAAAATGAATCAACCCTTTGTCTCTTAACACACATTTAACATAAAAAGCTTTAAATTGCAGCATGAAATTAAGTGTGCTGGTTCTATTTACTGCTCTCGCCGTTGGTCTTTCCATCGGGATGGTTAATTTTTATTTTCAGCATAGCCTGTATTACATGGCTATTTCTTTTGGCGTATCGTTTCTGTGCAGTTTTTTGGTTTTTTATTATTTGCTGGAGAAATATATTTACACCAAAATTAAACTCATTTACAAACTCATCCATAACCTTAAATTAGGTAAAGATTTAAAAGATGCGCTCGGCGAGTACGTGAGTTCTGATCCGATTAATGATGTAGAGCAAGAAGTAAAGGAGTGGGCAGGTGCAAAGAAAAAAGAAATAGATTTATTAAAAAAACAGGAACAGTTTAGAAGAGAATTCCTTTCAAATGTATCGCACGAGTTTAAAACCCCACTTTTTGCCATTCAAGGATATATTGAAACGCTACAGGACTGTTTGGTAGATGACCCAGATCAGGCTGTATTGTTTCTAAAAAAAGCTGAAAACAATGTAGAGCGACTGAGTTATTTAATTAATGATTTAGATGTTATTTCAAAGTTAGAAACAGGCGAATCGCCAATTAACTACCAAAAATTCGATTTTGTGCAATTGGCGAAAGAGGTAATGGAAAACCTCGAAGAC
>NZ_JBFTQI010000439.1:0-4980 GCF_056398925.1 Pedobacter sp. 01T416_2 | reverse complement strand
CTGCTAAACATATCGTCTTGCGGCAATGGCTTCGGGAAGGTTTCTACACTTACTTTGGAAAAAATTTTCAGCTGTGTATGGGGCTCATTTTGGGTAAATGTGCCTACTTCATTGCCATAGTAATCGATAAAAATTTCAATTTCCGGGCTTCCGGAGATATTCAGGTCGTGTTTAACCACCTTTTGAAAATCATCCTTGATCGGAAATAAAATAATCTGATTTGCACTGTCCCGAACAGGTAATTCGTATTTATAATTGGTGATATGTTTGATTTTGAAAATTGGCATATTGGTTTTTATTATTATAGGTTACCACAGATAAAAAGGATAAACACAGATGAAAAATCAATAAAGGAAATAGTATCTGTGTTAATCATGTCTATCTGTGGTTAAAAAACTATTTATGAATTTGCGAAATAATATTCATTTAGCAGGTTTCCGATGCCGAAAAGTTCAGCTCTGATTTCTGTAAGGTAATGATGCAACTGCTCTTCGTTCATGGTATTTACCGAGCTATAGGTAATCATACTTTTTAAACGCCCTATTTTAAAAGATAAGTTATTGTAATGTTCGATATTGCTTTCGCTCTTTAACCGGTTAAAATACCTTTCAATATTGTTCATGGCGTACAGTACCGACCGTGGAAAATCATTGTTGAGCATCACTAATTCGATGATGTTTTTTGCATCGAAACCTTGCCTGTAAGTTTTTAGATATAGCTCATAACCGCCTAATGATAGCAATAAATGTTTCCAGTAGGATATATCCGTGAGCAGATCTGGGTTGCTGCTTATCGAGCTGAATTTAATGTCGAGAATATCGACTGACTGTATGCTTCTCTCGAGGTGTTTGCCAATATTCATAAAACTTCTGCTTTCTCCACGCTCCATCACACTGTCGGCAGTTCCGTTATATAACATTACCTGTTTAATCAAAACATCCAAGGCCGTAACAGGATCATCCTTCTGTACGTACCACAGTAATTTTTCATCTTTTACCGCATGGTAATATTCGTTTAAACACTGCCATAAATCTTTAGGGATGTGTTCCTGAACACTCCGTGCATTTTCCCGGGCCAGGGTAACGATGTTTAAAATTGAATTTTGATTCTCGCGATTCAACAATAGGTATTCTATCACGGCACGGCTATCGTGCTGGATATTCAATAATTCATTTTCGTCATCTGATGAAAAAATCCTGATTACGGGCTTCCAGGTAAATTCCTGTATGGTATCTTGTGAGGAAGCATAATTTGTTTTTAACATGCGCAGCATACCATCGCTGCGCTCAACATATCTGCTTAGCCAATATAAGCTTGATGCAACTCTACTTAACATATTCTGTATTCTAAGAAGTTAAAACCCATGTATCTTTACTGCCGCCACCCTGCGAGCTGTTTACGACCAGCGAACCTTCTTTTAAAGCTACCCTGGTTAAGCCGCCCGGCACAATTGAAATGCCATCTGGTCCGTTTAAAGCGAAAGGGCGAAGATCGATTCTGCGTGKAGCCAGTTTTCCGTTGATAAAACAGGGGGCAGAAGATAGGCTTATGGTAGGCTGGGCAATAAAATTGCGTGGATCTTTCAATACTTCGATTTTGTATTCGTCTGTTTCCTGCTCGCTGGCAGCGTGCCCCATTAACATGCCATATCCACCACTTCCATTGGTTTTTTTAATTACCATCGTATTGATGTTTGCAAAAACATAATCGAGTTCATCTTTATTGCTGAGCTGGTAGGTGGGTACATTCTTGAGTATGGGTTCTTCGTTCAGGTAGTACCTGATCATATCTGGTACATAAGTATAAACGGCTTTGTCGTCGGCTACGCCATTGCCTATTGCATTAATAATGGCTACATTACCTTTGCGATAGGCACCCATTAGGCCTGCAACGCCCAGTACGCTGTTCGGATTAAAAACCAGTGGATCAAGATAGTCGTCATCTACACGGCGATAAATCACATCAACCTGCTGCAGGCCAGTGGTGGTTTTCATAAACACCTTTTGGTTTTTAACCACCAGATCACGTCCCTCTACCAGTTCTACTCCCATTAAGCGGGCCAGGGTAGTGTGTTCGTAGTACGCAGAATTATACATGCCCGGGCTCAACAGTACAATTGTTGGGTTAGAAACAGCTCTGGGAGAGAGGCTCATTAAATTTTTATACAATATGGCAGGGTATTCGGTTACACTTCTTACGCCGCACTGCGGAATAAGGTCGGGGAATAACCTTTTGGTAATTTCCCTGTTCTCGAGCATATAGCTCACCCCTGAAGGTGTGCGCAGGTTGTCTTCTAACACATAAAATGTTCCGTCATGATCTCTTATCAGGTCTATTCCGGCAATATGGATATAGATATCATGTAATACGTTTACATTGTGCATCTCTCTTAAAAAATGCGGACAAGAATAAATTACATTTATAGGTACAATCTGGTCTTTTAAGATAAATTGATTACTATAAATGTCTTTTAAGAAAAGATTCAGCGCTTTTAGGCGTTGTTTTATTCCTTTTTCTATAAAACTCCACTCTGTTGAAGTGATAATTCTTGGGATAATATCAAAAGGAAAGATTTTTTCGATCCCTTCGCCGCTATCGTATACCGTAAAGGTAATACCCTGGCTCATGAACAGCTTTTTGGCCAATTCTTCCTTTTTGTTCAGGTTCTCAAGAGATTCTTTAGAGAAATTATTGATGAAGTTTGAATAATGATCCCGGTAATGATCGCCATTTAGAAACATTTCATCATAAACTTTGGGATGATTAAAGTAATTTTTTATAAAATCTTCTATCATTTTGCTTAAATATTTCCTTAAATTATGATTTTGTAAGGAAAAAACTAGTGTTTTTGTATAAAAAATTGATTTTTATATGATTTATATCTATTTGATTAATTTTTTATGACTGTATTTTAGTGTTTTATGTATTTTTTATTAAAATATTTAAAGTTTTTTATAAAAATACTTGCTAATATGAATAAAGTTCGTACTTTTGTAATGCTCGTTAATTATTATTATATATTTGGTTTAAAAAAAGTGCTGGCAACGGCGCTTTTTTTACAAAAAGCATTAAGACTTATTCATAATCAACATAAACTAAACACTCTAAACCAAGAAGCTCCAGTAAAACTGGAGCTTTTCTTTTTATTATTGGTCTTCTCGATCCGATGGCAATCGGATGAAGCGTAGTAAAATTGAGCGTTCTCAAAGAAAAGTCGTCATTGCGAGCAGGCTTTTTCAGCCGACGAAGCAATTTTACAGCTATGGATTGTAGCGATCGTTGTAAGATTGCTTCGTCGTTCCTCCTCGCAATGACGACTCCTCATAGGGATTCTAAGTGCATAAAAAAAGCTACCCTTTTTAGGATAGCTTTCAATATATGTTTTGTTGTTGTTATTCTTCCGAATAGGTGATTTTGTTCACATGTTTATCAATTTCCCATCTTCCTGTGCCTTCTTCGCCAATCACTTCGAACAATTCTAATGCCCTGCGTGCTTTGTATTCTTCTTCGCGTTGTTCTTTCAAGAACCAGTTTAAGAATTCCATAGTTACAAAATCCTGCTCTTTATGGCATTTAGAGGCCAGGTTTTTAAAACTTTGGGTAATGGCGATCTCTGCTTCCAAAGCATCTTCGAAAACTTCTCTAAATCCGGCAAATTCAGTTTTGATACCTGAAACTTCTGGAGATATTGCGTTTCCACCCATGTCCAAAACATATTTGAACAATTTAAGCTGGTGTACTCTTTCTTCTTCAGATTGCTTTAAGAAATAATCTGCTGAAAAGTCGAATCCATTTTGGTCACACCAAGATGACATTGATAAATATAGTGATGAAGAGTGGGCTTCTTTTTTGATCTGCTGATTTAATAGTGTTTCAATATCCTGTGATATTAAACATTTGATGCGCATTAAGTCTTTCATAATTTTCTTTGCTTAACTAATGATACAAAGGTAACATCAAATTAACCATATTGTGTGATTTATTTGCTATATGAAATTAGTCTAAATTGCTGATAATTAGTTATTTGTAATCAGTTTAAATAAGGGAGGGGAGGTGGAAATGGAAGTGGAATAACGCCAAACGGATAGTGCTTGAGGATCAGATGGATAAAGGCGGGTTTTTAGTTGGCAATTTTCAGTTAGTAGTTTTCTGTGAATTAAGTTCATGAGAATAACTGAGGATTGGAGAATGGGACAGTATCCCGAAATTTACCTCGTGATCGTCATCCTGAGGAATAATTTATTGGATAAAAATCAATATTAATTAATGACATGGGATTTTAGCGAATTGATAGGCCGCGAAGAATCGTCATTGCGAGAAGGCTTTTTCAGCCGACGAAGCAATCTTACAACGATCGCTACTGGCGTGCGCATTAAGATTGCTTCGTTCCTCGCAATGACGACCCTTCTTAAGAGATCTGTCAATGGTAGTTTATCTCAGAATCTTTCTAGTATAATAGATACTGAATAGAATTGTGCGAAAATGGATGTAATTAATACAATACAGTCTCAGTTGGTAATTTTCAGTTTGTAGTTTGATGTAAGCAGTTAGCCATTATAGACAATTAACCGATTAACCAATTTATACAGTTAACCTATTAACCGATCAAACTTACCAATAAACTAATGACTAATGAACCACTGAACTAACGACTAATAAACCAGTCTGTAAAGGCAGTCGCTGATGAGGTGATTTAGTTTGAACATGGTAAAAGTACCTTGTAATAAATCTTTTAAAGCAATAATTTCTAAGGCACTTAATAAATAGATGTGTTCGCAACCATTAAAGGTAACCAGTTCGAAATCGGCTTTGTGGGTGTTTAAAAGGAGTGCTTCAATATCAATATCTTCTACAACCTTTTTTAATTTTTGAAGCGACAGGCAGTTGTAACGTGCAAACTTGCCGCCAAAATCTACATAAAAGCAGTTTAATTTATCTGATTGATAAATAGAACCATGGGTATTTGAGAATACGTTAACC
>NZ_JBFTQI010000438.1:0-4998 GCF_056398925.1 Pedobacter sp. 01T416_2 | reverse complement strand
CGCATATAATTCAATAGATGAGTTGGTGAAAGTTCGGACCCACCACTTTTTAATCGTACTAATGACCTTGTTGCCTTACCACTCTGGGTTCTGGCATAATAATGGCTCCATAAATAAGATGAAACCTGGATACTTTATTTTAGCAACGTCAGTTATTATTTCAAACAACCGATGTTATACATCGGGGACTGCCGGCAACAGTAGGAATTTCCTCCTGGCCAGGCAAAAAAAGGATTAGGCTGTGTAAGCCTCCATCATATTTATATTATTAATAGGCAACAAAAAATCCTTATAATTGTTATTAGGAGAAATATGAGTAAAGTATTTACAATTACAGAAGGACTGGAGAATTTAGGAGCGCTGCGAACGGGCGGACAAGGATCGGTATATAAAGGGAAACGCATCGGTGCAATCTACTCCGCAGTGAAATTAATCCCTACTCCAATATACAACGAGAACCGCGATGATAAAAATTACCGCAATTTTGAAAACGAGGTAGCAAAGTTGCTAAAGGTAAATGAGAATCCCAGTCCGAATGTTGTAAAAATGCTCAGTTTCGGCATAACCGAAAGCGGATCCTTCCCATTTATAGAAATGGAATATATAGAAGGGCCTGACCTTTGTGAGCTGCTCCAACCCCCACATCAAAAGATATTTACGCTAAGCGAAGTCATAAAAGTGGCACAACACCTCGCTGCTGCCCTTGAGCATTGCCATAAACTCGGGGTAAAACATGGCGACGTTAAGAGTAATAACGTTAAATACAATTTGCACACAGCGAATTATGTGTTACTGGATTTTGGACTTGCCATTATGAGTGAGGAGCAGCGTAGGAGTAGCATCCGGCATGCAGGTGCGGTGGAGTTTATGGCGCCCRAACAAAATGAAGGCAAAATGCTTCTGCAAACCGATGTTTACAGTTATGGCATCATCTTATATGAATTACTCGGAGGTCAGGTTCCCTTTCCTCTACCTGGAAATAGTGATACAGGGCGTAATGYGGTAATGATTGGTCATATGGAAAGTGAAGTGCCTGACGTGATTAACTTGCGCAGGGCAAACTTACCCACGGACTGGAGCGAGGAACAGAGAACCCGTGAAATGCAGGTTCCGGATTGGCTTCTAAAACTGATCGAAAAATGCCTGCAGAAAGATCCTATGCTCAGATACAGTGAGGGAATGGCCTTACATGAAGCGGTGCTTAGCGGAAGCTTATCGGGCAATGTTTTACCCATAGACCATTCAGCTATGGATTCGCTCAAAACGGAGAACGAAACCCTCCGTAAACAGGTATTGGCTCTGGAAAGTACAGCGCAGGCCCCAGAAAGAAACGGTATATTGTTACCTCATTTTACGTTTGCCCTTATGATCATCTCAATTATCGGATTGCTTGTTTTTCTGGGCTATTCCCAGTTTCGCAGCGAGCCACAGGCACAGCAAGCTGTCCAAACCATAGATTCGATCCCACCGGCAGTTGATACCACAGCACAGGAAAGAAGGAGAATGGCGAATCAGCGCAAGCTGGCTGAAGCAGCGGCAACAAAGCGGCTGGTGGATAGTGCAATTAACGCGGAGATCAAAAAAGCCAGAGATAAAGCTGCCGATAGCACAGAAGACCTTAAACCTGATACTTCAGTTAGCCCTGTACAGTTTTAATTTTTAAAAACAATTGCCCTTAACCGCCGCATAGGCACCCTAACTTATGGAAACAAAATCAAATTTCTGGCAGCGTATCGGTATTCAGGATTGGTTTCTAACCGATGAAAACAAGAGCAGTGACCAAAAAGCACCGCAACTCACTCCGGAAACCATCTACAGCTTTATCGTAGATAAATTTAAGGAGTCCATCAGGGAATTATCTTTTGCCGATCGCATCGTTTTTTATCATGAATTCATTATCACCTTCAACGCTGAAGATTACCGTGAATTTATAGACAATAAACAAGGGATTTTGGGTTTAATCGTACAGGAAACTGTCAAAAAATTCTATGCGATTTTAAGAGAACACCGGCAAGCCGGGAAAAATGTAGAACCATCCGGCTCAAAATGGGTATTCCGGTTGGTATCACATCCGGATTACGCAAGGGGCGATAAGGGTTTTATCGGAAAACTGCTGCCAGACAACAATCAGAAATCGGAAAATTTACGTGTAACATTCATTCCCCGACAAACCGGTATTGCGCAGACATTCGATATCAACAACGATATTTTAAAGGGCTTCACTTACTACAGCGAAGGCTATATGGAAATCCCATACGATGCTCAATTGGAATATGTTGATGGTAATACGACCCCGTCCAAGGACCAGGCCGTTCTCGGCCGGCTGGAAGCCATCATACCCGACAAGCAGTTTTCGGGCAAAAAAATAGAGTTCCTGATTAAAACAGAAGATACTATCGTTTCGGGAAATGATGACGGACGCGAAGATTCCAATATTTTCAAGATTGCCTCAGAATGGGCCAATTCACCACACCTACACATCCGCTATAACAAAACAGACGGTAATTTCTATTTAGCTTCTTTCGGCGAACTTACTACTTTGAACGAGGTTTTGGTACCACGCAGCGAAATTAATTCACCACAATGGGTTTCTTTGCCGCTGAACTCCAGGATGTTGCTCAACGGCATAATCGGTATAAACCTATTTAAATCCTAACTTATGTCGCAGCTGCTATCAATTTTATTGTTATCACTGGTCGTTGCGCTGATGATCGTTCATTTTAAAGACATTAAAAATTCCCGTAATAAAAATGGATAAACACTTTTTTGGCCTCACAGACACCGGCAAATCCAGAGACAACAACGAGGACAGCTTTATTGTTAAGTCCCTCACCAGCGATCAGTTGATTTTGGCAGCTGTAATAGACGGTGTAGGTGGCTATCACGGCGGCGAAGTAGCAGCGGGTATTGCTACGGAACAGATTTCGATGCAATTCTCAGGTCGTCCGGCCGATCCAATCTCGCAGATGATCAGCGCATTCAGGAATACAAATGAAATGATCATTGCCAAAAAGCAAACAGAGGCAGAACTTTCCGAAATGGCCTGCGTGGCCACTATGGTAATTGCGGATATTGAGCAGAATCAATTTTATTATGCGCACGTTGGCGATACCAGATTATATCTGCTACGGGACGGATCGCTGATTAAAATCTCTAAAGACCATTCATTTGTAGGTTTTCTGGAAGATTCGGGAAGATTGGATGAGGCTGCTGCTATGCAGCATCCAAAACGCAATGAAATTAATAAGGCGATCGGTTTCAGCGATCAGATTGCTACCGATGAGAGCTATATTGAAACCGGTCAATCTCCTTTCCTGCCGGGCGATCTCCTCTTATTATGCAGTGATGGGCTGACCGATATGGTAAACAGGCAGGATATTACTACCCTGCTTCTACAAGGAGATACACTTGCTAAAAAAGCAGGCAATCTCATCGCGCTTGCCAATGAAAACGGCGGGCGCGACAACATCACCGTTGTGCTGCTGCAGAACAACAAAGCGCCCCAAAAGGTAATACCAACCAGACCAGACTTTACACAACAGCCCCATGCAGCCGCAGGAGCAGAAAATAATGAGGCGATACGGACGCCTGAAAGCCCAGCACCGGAAACTCATGCAGCGCCCAAAAGAAATTATTGGTTCACTGCGCTGGTTATTTTATGCCTCATCCTTCTCGGCACTACCGTATTTTTGTATTTGCAGAACCCGCACACTACAGATACGGTCTCTACCCTTAGTCCATCACCAAAACGAAAAGTGAGAAACAGCCAGGAGCAGTTACTTCAAGATGCATTTGACCATGCCCTGGGGGACACGCTGGTACTATCCGACTCGATTTTTAAAAGTCCGGTCCTGATCAGCGATACTTTACGCCTGCGGAAAGATACCTTGTATGTTATCGCAAAGGGCATTGTGCTGCAAGCGGATAGTGGATACAAAGGTGCAGCCATAGCGATGCTGTCTCAATCAAGGCTATTGAAGCTGGACAGCCTGCAGTTTAAAGGTTTCGCTACCGCTATCGCCATTTCAGATCAGGTACTGTTACTCAAAAATGTCACCTTCACCAACTGTTTAATCCCGGTACAGAATAACATCCATTTTCCTGACGGGAAACCGGTAAATGCAGCACTGATGAAGATTGGTACACTAAAAGGCAACACCCCTAAAACCGCAGATTCAAAAAATGGAGCAGAATAAAGGAACTGTCAAAGTGAGCCGGACTCAGGAACGGATCTTCATATTAGCCACCGCAACCGTTCTCGCACTCTTCTTCTACCAATTATACGCGATTATTCAGCCTAGATTTGAAGAAGTTGGGCCACGCTTAAAAGCCGGCACCATGGTTAACCTGAATGCGGAAAAACCTGCCGAACATATCCGTAACCTACTTAAAAAAGGTTACTATTTTGAAGACCAGCGGGACATTGATCTGATAGAAAAAACCATTGCATCTGCAACGCCAAATGCCGAGCAACTCGACAACATTGGCGAAGTGAACAAACGCAGGTACTTTTTACCTGCAGATGAGGCCTATAAAAAAGGGGGGGAATCATTTAAAGCAAGGGTGTTGGCATCCCGGGCATTGCTTGGTTATACCGGTGATGATTCGCTTAAATTCGACCAGGAGCAAAGTAACCCCCGCCCATACCCCTCCCAGGTAAATCTCGGCATGGGCGAGTATGATATCAGTGGGAAAATCGTAGAGAATAAAAAAGCTGCGCCTGGTGTTTTAGTCCGGTTGGAAATGATTTTGCCACAGGACAGTATTTACAACGACGAGCCGACAGAAACCATCAAAAATATAACTGAAAAGGCTAATGGCATTACAAAGGTTTATACTTTGGATATTGCCGGTAAACGGAAATTACTCCAGCTCACCGCCTATGCCCGTACCGGTACTGCAGGGGAATTTACTTTTGCCAAGCTGCCCGGCAACCAGGCATTCAAAATATTGCCTTTAAAACCAGGTTTTCAGTTTGGCGCCTCCAAGGGCGTACAA
>NZ_JBFTQI010000437.1:0-5008 GCF_056398925.1 Pedobacter sp. 01T416_2 | reverse complement strand
ACACCCATACGTGTAACCGGGAAACGGGCACCTGTACCGAAATTACTTTGTTTCACGTTTTCGCCCAAAGCAAATTTAATGAAGCCATCGGCACCTGCAAATTTCAATTCCTCTGGCGATTTACCCCAGCGCAGTTTAATCAATTGCGATTGGCCACCGATTGGATTGGCTGACCCATGCAAAATTTGTGAAGTGGTTACACCACCGGCCAACTGGCGGTAAATGTTTACGTCTTCTGAGTTGAGGATATCGGCAACGCGTACTTCGGCAGAAACCGATTGTGCACCTTCGTTAATACCACCTGCTCCTGCAATGTGCGAGTGCTCATCAATAATGCCAGCGGTTACGTGTTTACCGGTAGCATCGATCACTTTTGCGCCGCTTGCCGAAAGGTTTTTGCCAACCGCTTTAATTTTTCCGTTTTCTAAAAGTACATCGGCATTTTGGRGGATTCCGTCTTTTTCATTCGTCCAAACGGTACCGTTTTTAATTAAAACCGTTTCTTGTTTAGGCAGTTCAGGGCTTCCGAAGGCAGAGAAGGGATAAATTACCGGCCCCATGGCCAAAGTGCTTTTTAGCTCTTCTTTTTTAGGTGTTTCTTTTGCGGCTTCTTTATAAGTTGCTGTAAATTTTCCCGTATTGCCATCAGCCAGAGCCGATTCGCCTTTGATGGTAATGGGATTTGCCGAGGTAATGTAACCGCTTAACCGGACATCACCCTTAGGATTTTTCTTTAGGTTGAAATTGATGCTTACCCAATCGCCATTTCTGGTAAAGGTTGCTGTGGTTTTAACACTATCTACACCGGTTCTTTCAATAGCGGCTGTCGATCCGCCACCTGTTCCGGTAATTTTTAGGATTAAAGCACCAATACCATCAACGTTTAAATTATAAGTGCCGCGTACATCGCTCACATCCATTTTGTTAACAATGAAACGTTTGCCCTGTACCCAGTTTTCGAAAATAATGTTTCCGTTTTTGAACAGGTTATCAGATGAGATTAAAAAATTGGCTACTTTTCCTTTTTCCAGGGAACCCACTTTATCGCTGATGCCCAAAAGTGAAGCAGGGATTTCGGTAACCGATTGTAAAGCTTGTTTTTCGGTTAAGCCGTTTTCTATTGCCGTGCGGATATTTGCCCAAAAATCGCGGCTGTTTTCTAAGCCAAATGCAGTTAGTGCAAATTTAATTCCCGCTTTTTCTAAACTTGCCGGGTTGGTTGGTGCCAGTTCCCAGCCCTTCATTTGTGATAATGTCAGGTTTCTGGCTTCTGCAGGATCTTCCACATCGTAAGCTTTAGGGAAAGTTAAGGGGATAATTAAACTAGCTCCGGTAGCTTTAACCTCGTTTATGCGTTGGTATTCATCACCTGTAGATTTAATGATGTATTTCTTGCCAAATTCTTTTCCGATTTTATCGGCACGCAGGATGTTCTGCCATCCATCTACCTCAAATAGCTGTGGCATGGACTGTTGTTTCCCAAATTCGTCCAAAGAAATGTTAAACTCATCTTTTTGTTTGCCATACCATTGTGCATCATAATAGGTTTGACGCAATAAAGCAATGGAACCCATTAACGAAGTTGGGTAATCGTTTGATGAAGTTCCTTTGTTAAACGAATAATTTGCTGCGGTTTGATCTTTTAAGAATACGCTGTTATCTGCGCCCTCGTTTAAAGTTACAGCAGCAGAAACGCCGCGGGCAATACCATCGCGGTTAATTACATTTACACTACCAAAGCCTACCTTACGTAATTCATCTGCTTTTTTGCTGTCGGTAGAAAATATGCTTTTTACATAAGTTTCTGGCCTGATTGATTCGTTCCAGCCATAAGCACCTTTTTTGGTAGAAACGAAAMTAGACTGACGTTGACCGCCGAAACCGCGCTGTTGTGCAGGTGTTTCGCTAAGGCCATAACTGGTAAAGGCATCAATTAGGGAGGGGTAAACAAATTTTCCTTTAAGGTCGATTACCACGTAGCCTTTAGGTACGGCTAAACCAGCACCAATACCCTGTATGGTTTGTCCTTTGATTAAAAGTGTGGCATTTGTTAGAGTCTGRTTGGCATTAACTACTATTGTTGCGTTGGTGAAGGCAAACATTCCAGGTCGGGTATCGAAAGAACCGTTAACGGGAAAGGAAGTTTGCTGTGCAAACAGAATTGTAGTAGAAAATACCAGCCCGATGGCAAGTAAAATTTTCTTCATAATAAGTTTAGTGTTTTTTTTGTTTAAAACTAATATAAATAAGCGTTCAATCTGTTGAATATCCTATTTTTTACAATTAATGTCTATTTTTGAGTCATAGAAATTTATTGATATGAACGATATTTTAAAAAGTGCCCACTCTGGATGGCGCTATGTGGTTTTTCTTTTGCTAATTATTGCCGTTGTTAGGGCTTTGTCTGGCTGGTTCGGTAATAAAACCTATACAGAAGGTGATAGAAAGCTAAATGTTTTCACTTTAATCAGTGCACACATTCAATTGTTGATTGGTTTGGTACTTTATTTCAGCGAAGGCTGGTATAAGTTAAGTAGTGCCGGTGCACCAGCGGTGCGTTATTTTAAAATGGAGCACATCAGTATGATGATAATTGCGATTATTTTAATTACTGTTGGTAATGCTAAATCGAAAAAAGTTGCTGACGCTGTTGCAAAACACCGTACCATTTCAGTTTTCTTTGGCTTAGCATTGATTTTGATTATTGTAACCATTTTATTAATGGTAAAAGAAGTTCCGGGTAGATCGTTTTTTGGGGTTTCATAGTAATTATAAAAAGCAGGGGGCTGGGCGCATGGCGAAAAGCATAGATAATCAAGATTAATCCTGTGCTGTATTCGACTTCGGACTCCCGACTACTAACTTCGGACTAAATTTATTTTCATAATTATTTCCATTTTTGGAAATTCTTTATATTTTTGTTGCTCATGATCAACAATATACATACATGGCTTTGGCAAAGTAATTCGAACGAATTGCGCTGGCTGCGTATGAACAAAATATAGTTTATCAACCTAAACCTTATTAAAGAACCATTAAAGCCCGGCGTAGAACCACACGCCGGGCTTTTTATTGTTAAAAAATACGAAATACAAACCTTAAGCCCTATAGCTTACACCATTTACCTTTATCATGTATAAAATTAATACGACTTACAAAAAAATGCTTGCCGATACCACAACACCAGTGAGCATTTATTTACGCTTACGTGATGTGTATCCTAACAGCATCCTGTTAGAAAGTTCTGACTACCACAGCAGAGAAAACTCGATGAGTTTTGTTTGTGCCGACCCGGTAGCGGGAATTATTTTAAAGGGATCGCGATTAGAGACTTATTTTCCTGATGGTGCCGTAGAGATTACCGAAAGTAAAAACCTGATTGAAGAAATTACCGATTTTAAAGATAAATTCAGAGAAACGGAATTACCCGAAATCAAATTTATTTCGAGCGGTCTGTTTGGCTATTTTACCTGGAATGCAGTACAACATTTTGAAGATATAAAGTTTACTTCTGAAACACCAGAGGGTGAAGAAATTCCTGAAATGCAGTATCACCTGTACCGTTATATCATTGCCATCGATCACTTTAAAAATGAAATCACCCTTTTCAAAAATACTTTCGAAGGAGAAGAAGAGGGGGGGCTTGAAAAAATGGAGTACCTGATCCAGAATAAAAATTACCCTGAATATAAGTTTCAACTTCGCGGTGAGGAAAGTTCAAACCTAACCGATCAGGGATTTATGGATCTGGTAGAGAAACTACAAAAGCATATTTACCGCGGTGATGTTTTCCAGATTGTGCCTTCAAGAGCATTTAAACAAGCATTTTCTGGTGATGAATTTAATGTATACCGTTGCCTGCGTTCGATAAACCCATCTCCTTACCTGTTTTATTTTGATTATGGGAATTTTAAATTGTTCGGTTCTTCGCCAGAGGCACAGATTACCATCAAAAACAATTCGGCCAATATTTTTCCAATCGCAGGGACTTTTAAACGCAGCGGAAACGACATCGAAGATGCTGAACAGGCCCGTAAATTAGAACAAGACCCGAAAGAAAGTGCAGAACATGTAATGCTGGTTGATTTGGCCAGAAACGATTTAAGCAGGCACTGTAACCGCGTGGAGGTAAAATCTTTTAAAGAAGTGCAATATTATTCGCACCTGATCCACCTGGTAAGTAAAGTGAGTGGTCATTTGCAGGAAAATGTAAGTGCTTTTAAAGTCGTTGCCGATACCTATCCGGCAGGTACCTTAAGTGGTGCGCCAAAATATAAAGCCATGCAGTTGATTGACGAAAACGAAAAGCTGGGCAGGAATTTTTATGCTGGTGCAATTGGTTTTATGGGCTTTAATGAAGATTTTAACCATGCCATCATGATCAGGACGTTTATGAGCAAGAATAATGAACTGCATTACCGTGCGGGTGCAGGTATCGTGGCCGATTCTGTTCCCGAAACTGAAATGCAGGAGGTGAACAATAAAATTGCAGCTTTGCGTAAAGCGGTGCAAATGGCAGAGGGAATATAGTTGGGAGTGAGGAGTTTTTAGTTTGGAGTAAAATCCGTTAACAGGAAATAAAATGGAAAATATAGATAAAAAAACCGTCTTAGTAATTGATAACTATGATAGTTTTACCTACAATCTTGTGCATTTAATTAACGAAGTTGGTTATGAAGCAGAGGTTTGGAGAAATGATAAGTTCGATCTGGCCGATGTAGATAAGTATGATAAAATATTACTTTCACCTGGGCCTGGCATTCCGGAAGAAGCTGGTTTGTTATTGGATGTAATTAAAACTTATGCGCCAACGAAGAGTATCTTTGGCGTATGTTTGGGCCAGCAAGCCATAGCCGAAGTTTTTGGTGGCACTTTACTGAACCTGGGCAGACCAATGCACGGAATTGCTACACCGGTAACTGTTGTGGATGGCGATGAGCCTTTGTTCTGGGAATGCCCGCAAACCATAAATGTTGGCCGTTACCATAGCTGGGTGGTGAGTAAAGAG
>NZ_JBFTQI010000436.1:0-5008 GCF_056398925.1 Pedobacter sp. 01T416_2 | reverse complement strand
TTCTAATCCGATAGCTATCGGATTATTTCAGAATCTTTATAAATAGTTTTTTGCTACGGAAATGCAGATTTACACGGAATTTAATTTTGCTTTCAGCTTTTGCCTTTTCTACGAGTAGTGAAGTATTTTAGCCATCGCCTTATAAATCCTGATTTTACCTATACTATCAAAAAAAATACAAAGCACACAAATAGTTTATTTTTAGCACTATTTGACCATAAAACATTGATTAGTTATATTTTAAACAAAGCGTTTTTGTATTACAAACTTAAAAAATAATCGAATGGCAGGCATTTTGTAAGTATTTGTAAAATTGCTTATTACAAATGAATTTCCCTCTATCACAATCCTATAGCTGTGTAATTATAGATGACAGCCAAATGAGTATAAAAACACTTGAACACTTTATTTCCAAAATAGACAAACTCCAGCTAAAGAGAAGTTTTACGGATGCAATAGATGCCATGGCCGCCTTTTGGAAATACGGAAAAATTGATTTCCTATTTCTGGATGTCCAAATGGAAATATCAGGAATTGATATAGCCAGAATGCTTCGAAACAGCGTAAAATTTGTTGTATTTGTAAGTGCCGATGACAATAAGGCCATTGATGCCTTTGATAAAGGCAATTGTTTTTTATTTAAACCACTCGATTTTGTAAAATTTGAAGAAACGGTGAATCAGTTGATTCTGACTGAACGTAAGAACAAAGAAATACTTTTGTAAATAGCTCGCTAAAAATATCCATCTTTTTTTTCTATCATTAAGTAATTAAGAACATTAAGATTTCATAGTTCGGTCCCGCAGCCGTCTCCATGAACTTGTTTCAGGACCTAAAATTACGTGATTCTGAACTTCTGAATCTTTCTGGTTAGTTTTTCTGCCACGGAAGCRCAGATTTAYACGGAATTTTACTTTGCTTTGAGCTTTAGTCTTTCAGCTTTTACCTTTCTTACCATTAAGCAGTTAAGAACATTAAGATTTCATGGCTCAGATCCTGCGGTCGYMCTCCTGAACTTGTTTCATGATCTGTCCAGCTTGGGTTATATTTGCCACGGAAGCAAGGGTTTAATTTAATTTGCCTTTTGCTTTCAGCTTTAGTCTTTTAGCTTTAGTCTTTCAGCTTTTACCTTTCTTAAAAATCTGAATAGTCTGTCGGGTAAACAAATTTAGTGTCGTTTTTAGAAACATTGTGCTGATACTCTGGCATTGCAGAAAGCTTTTTCCAATATTCATCTGCCGAGAAAGACTTCCAGTGTGCATCTCTATCTACCTTATTTTCGAAAGTAGTTAAATACATTAGATTAGGCATTCGGCTACCAGCGACTACTTCTCCATAAAATACTGCATTGAAATTAAGTCTTTTAAACAACCCGATTTCACCGCCCTTATTAAACATTTCAACTTTATTCTGAAAATACTTCTCCGTAGGTGCCTCGTAACTTCTTAATTCGTACACCCTTTCTTTCATCGGCGATTTTAGATTAGGCAGCATAAAATGAGGAGCATCCTCAAAAGCCTTTAAAACAATAGATTCTAATCGCTCGTAAGGAGTCTCGGTATAAGTTGCATCAAGGTAGGTTTTACCATCAATAGCATATTGTTTATCTTTTGCTAACTTTTCATCCAGTTCCAGAACGCCATTGAACGATTTCAAAGGAATAAATACATAAATAAGCTTTTCTACAACCACAGCCTGATCGCCTATAATGGGTTTAAACACGCCTACTTTTGTAATTCCATTACGGTGTAATGCGGGTAAATATGCATTTTGAAGATAATCATCCACTGTTTTTTCTTGTGCATCGGTTTTCAAGTGGTAAATTTTGATCTGATAGAAATCCATCTTCGATGCATTGCCCGCAAACGCACTGAACAGTAGAACAAGTAAAAACAGACTGGATATTTTAATTTTTTGCAACATGTTTAAAGGATGATTAGATAATGTAGCAAAATAACAATTATTTTTAATGATCGAATGAGAGAAAGATTGTGTTATTAAATTTTGAATGAGCAAATGGCCAACAAAAAAGTAGCTAATCACTTATCAACCAACGACTATTGAACCAAAAAATTCGGGTTTGGTGGTTCGGCATGCAATAAATGTTTTACAAAGAAGTCGCGTTTACGCCTCCGTCCGTAAATACCACCATCGCTATGGCCCATACCCGGAATGCTTAATATATCAAAGTCTTTATTTGCTTTGATCAATGCATCAGCAAGTCGGTAGGTAGATTCTGGGGGTACATTTTCATCCGCTTCACCAACAATTAAAAATAAATTACCCTGTAATTTTGGTGCATTGGTAATGTTAGATTGTTCTCCATAGTGCGGCCCTACGGGATAGCCCATCCATTGTTCGTTCCACCATTGTTTATCGATGCGGTTATCGTGACAACCACAGGCAGAAACCGCAGCTTTATAAAACTCGGGATGAAATAACAGTGCACCAGTTGAGCTTTGCCCACCCGCCGAAGTGCCATAAATCCCCACTCTTGAAATATCAGCATTTGGATATTTCACCGCCATGGCTTTCATCCACAATATCCGGTCAGGGAAACCTGCATCTGCTATATTTTTCCAGCATACATCATGAAAAGCCTTAGACCGGTTGGCGGTACCCATTCCATCAATCTGTACTACGATAAAGCCTAATTCGGCAATGCTCTGCATTTCACTGGCAGGTAAGAAACTTTTGGGCACAAAACTATCATGAGGACCTGCGTAAATATTTTCGATAACAGGATAAGTTTTGTTCGGATCCATTTTTGAAGGGAAGCAAACAATGCCCCAAATATCGGTTATGCCATCTCTTCCTTTAGTCACAAAAACTTCGGGCAGTTTAACTCCTGTAGCTAAATAAATAGCCGTTTGGCCATGTTCTATTTCGCTTATTTTTTTGGTACTCGCAGCTAACCTTAACTCGCTAACAGGCGGTACATTTACCTGAGAGTAAGTATCGATATAATATTTGCGGTCAGGAGAAAAACTGAGGATATGATTACCTTTTTCGGGCGTAAGATTCACCAGTCCCTTTCCATCGAACCCAATCCTATAATAATGGATAAAATAAGGATCTTCACCAGCATCCATTCCATTTGCCCGGAACCAAATCTGGCGTTTAACCACATCTACACTATCGATATCCCTAACTACCCAATTGCCTTTGGTAACCAGCGTCTGTTTTCCTGTTATGCCATTAACCAGATAAAGGTGTTGCCATCCATCCTGCTCACTGGTCCACAATATTTCATTTGTTTTAGGTAAGTAATGGGTATAAATTCGCCGCTCATAAATGAAGGTTTTTGTTTTTTCGTCGATAATGTTTTTGGTTTTTCCGGTTAAGACATCTACTTCAATTACCCTAAAACGTTGATGACCGCGATCTACTTTCTCATAGGTATAATACCTGCTGTTATTATTGCGCCAATGCAATTCTGGTGCACCAAAGAAATCTATCGGTTCTGCATCTACTTTAATGGCAGTTTTAGCTGTTACATTAAAAACATAGGGCTGATAAGCGGTAAAATCGTCACCAGGCTGTGCATACTCTCTCGATTTTAATTCACCACGGGTAGTGCCAGGAACCGAACTTAATACATAATGTACTTTTTTAGTCTCTTTCGGATCGATTTTATAGGCAACAATATTTTTTCCATCGGGCGACCATGCAAATTCGCCATATGGTTTATCGGCACTACCATCGGTACTCAATTGGCTTTCTGCTTTGGTAGCTAGATCAAGCACGAATAAGTTGCCACCACGGATCAGGATTTCGCTTTTGCCGTCAGGCGATTTTCTGGATTCACGGTTCCGTTGCCAGCGCGATCTGCTTTGCTGCAAAGGTCTTTTGGCATTGTAACGATAAATTGTTGTGTCTTTCGTGTCCGCTAAACTGTAATCGCTCAAGTTTAATTCATACCATTTATCCTGTATTTTTAGTTTTGCTGTATTACCCTGATCGGCGAAATACAATTCAGCAAACTGAAGTTTTAATGGATTCTGCTTTTTACCCGTTATCTTTTCTATATTTTCAGCCAGTTTATTGTTATCAAATGCCGCGCTACGTTTACCTGTTGCAGCATCTACATAATAATATTCCCATGTTCTGTTAGGAAGGTTCTTTTTATACCAAAATGCACTTCCGTCTTTTTTCCAAAAGGGAATAAGATCATTATTGGTTGGGATATTGCGTAATGCGGTATCCAGCTTAGTAGATAATTGGTAAGCATTTGCCATTTCAGCAGCACTTGGTGCATAAGGATGCAAACCCGCTTGCTGTGCCAGTAGCTGAGAGGAAACAAAACTTAATAAGATGATCGCTATTGCTTTTTTAGCGCTTGGATAAGTGGTCATTACAGATTTTTTGTGGTAAATATAATGCTACGGTTTTTCTGATTTCCTTTAGATTTTGATGAATAACATCAATATTTTAACCGTTCACATCAACCGCTTCTTTTGCTTTCGAATCCTGGCGGGCAATACTTCCTTTAATCAGGTAATAAACCGGTATACCAATTAAAGTGATGATTAATCCAGGCCAGGTAAATTTAGGTTTAAAAATAATCAGCAATACACAAAAAGCCAGCCCCATTATCATATAGATGATTGGCAGCACAGGGTAGCCAAAAGCTTTGTATGGCCGCTCGGCATCAGGTCGCTTTTTACGGAGGATAAAAATTCCGAAAATGGTGAGCATATAAAACATCACCACTACAAACGAAATCATATCCAACAGATCGCCATATTTTCCGCTGATACACCATAAACAAGCAAAAATACACTGAATCCATAGCCCAAAACCAGGAACTGCATTTTTGTTGAGTGTACCTACTTTTTTAAAGAAAAGCCCGTCTTTGGCCATTGAGTAATATACCCTGGCACCAGCCATAATTAAACCGTTATTGCAACCGAAAGTTGAAACCATAATCATTAATGCAATAATGATGGTACCGGCTGTACCGAAGATATGATTGGCAGCAGAAACTGCAACCCGATCTTTATCAGCA
>NZ_JBFTQI010000435.1:0-5024 GCF_056398925.1 Pedobacter sp. 01T416_2 | reverse complement strand
GATTGGTGTCGTTACTTTTCATAAAGCTAAACCTGCAAGGTTTTTAAAACCTTACAGATTTCAGGTCAAATCTATGTTGTTAAAATCGATTTCAATTTACGCCTAATTATAATTTCTTTTAAAAAGCCCGGTATAATTTTATCCAGCACCACCAAAAAACGGTTTGCAAAACCTGGTATAATTTCTTTCTTGCCTTTCAGCATACCATCCATTGCTGTTTTGGCAACGTAATCGGCCTCTAAAATCGTCGCTTTTGCAAACCCCTTTAATTCATTGTTCATTACCAACAGCTCGGGTTTCGTATTAATGCCGCCAGGACTAAGCAAACTAATATGCACATTTGTACCGCTCAATTCGAGTTGCAAACAACGGGTAAAATAACCGATAAAAGATTTGGTTGCCCCATAAACCTGTTTTTTTGGAACGATAAAATGTCCGCCTAAACTGCCAACATTTAAAATATAGCTTGCTGTACTTTTATCGATATGGTTTAAAAATAACCGCGTAAGCAACACCGTATTAGTAATGTTGAGATCGATCTGTGTTCTATAAAAATCGACATTTTTATCTTCAAACCAACTCCAATTCCCTAAACCAGCATTATTGATCAAAACATTTACCTCGATCTTATTCGCCCTTAATTTTTCAAAAATTTCGCTTGCGGAGGTATTTTTGGTCAAATCTATTTCGATACAGAACACCCTACTGTTAAAGTTTACACGCAGGTAATTTGCTAAATATTCCAGTCCACTATTGGGTAGCGAAACCAATACCAAACCTAAACCACGTTTGGCCGATTCGATAGCGAAAGATTTCCCCAAACCCTCACTTGCGCCTGTAATCAATACTGTTAATTGTTTCATTTTTATACTTTTTATATATCGTCCCCGTTTGTAACGGGGATGCAGGAGAATGTCGATTTTATC
Organism: Pedobacter sp. 01T416_2; assembly: GCF_056398925.1. NCBI lineage: Bacteria > Pseudomonadati > Bacteroidota > Sphingobacteriia > Sphingobacteriales > Sphingobacteriaceae > Pedobacter > Pedobacter sp. 01T416_2. Next base: position 4,098 of record NZ_JBFTQI010000435.1, on the reverse strand, counting down.
GACTTTTGAATCACATAAAAGCTGTATAACACTAAATTCCATCCGATTTTGTCACATTGAGCTTGTCGAAATGCTTAGCAAAACATTTAAGCTAGTCCTTCGACAGGCTCAGGATGACAATTTTATATTTTTAGCCCAGCTTTAGTCTTCGTCATTTGTAACTGAAAGTGATTAATGGTTTTTCCTAAACCTATTGCAAAAGGTGTTATCCGATAATTTAGTTCGGCAATGGCTTTATTGCTCGAATATTGTTGATTACATTTTAACCTATCGGCAAACGCTGGCAGAAAAAATGGGGTAAGGTTAAAAAGTTTTGATTTTAAAGACTCCAGCAAACTGTAAGCTTTAATAATGCCTACCGGGATTTTATACAAACTTCTTTTTTTACCAGTGATCTGCCTTAGTGTGCCGAAAAAACTATTAAAAGAAATATCAACTCCACCCAAAATATAGCGCTCGCCATTCCTGCCATTCTGCATGGCGGCAATATGCCCATCTACCACATCGTCTACAAAAGCATAGTTGGCAATTGCTTTTCCATCGCCCGGAATAAAATGCCATGTACCATTTATATAACCTGTAACCATTTTAGTCACTGTATTACTATCTGTTATTGGTCCATCGCCATATACTCTTGATGGGTTTACAATTACCACTTCCAATCCCTTTTTTACAAATTCTTTCACCTCTAATTCAGCGAGGTATTTTGTGCGTTCATAGCTGATCGGGAAGCCAACTGCCCTTGGGTCGTTTTCTGAAACCGGCAGATTTAGTGTTGGTCCCCATACCCCGCAAGTTGAGGTATGCACAACTTTTTCTACACCCAATTTTAATGCACAGCTGAGCACATTTCTTGTTCCAATTACATTCACATCGTAAAAATCCTGCTCATTCCGGCACCACATTTTGGCCATGGCTGCAGTATGGTAAACCTGATAACAATCTTTCATGGCATTTTCTAAACTTTCAGGATCCAAAACATCTCCTTTTACAAACTGGATATTTCGGTGCTGAATAAGAAAGGGATGCTTAACATTTCTGCAAAGTGCCACTACATCGTAGCCCATCTCTGCAAGGGTAAAGCTTAACTTCCGGCCGATAAAGCCTGATGCACCCGTAACCAAAACCCTCAGGTACTTATTTGCAACTGTTTCCATACTAAACCCTTTCCATTCTAATGGTGTACAGGGAGTGATTTACAACAACCAGTTTACATATTCCGTTTTCGAAATGGTAATCGTTATAATTCCCATCGGGAAGATTGATCCGGTACTGATGTGCCCCGTTTTTCTGAATGGGAATAAAACACTGAAAGTTGTCAGAATAAATTTCGGGGATATTAACAGGCTCTTTGGTATAGAGTAGCATCATATTATAACTGATGGGCTGATTTATTGTACTGGTTTTGTCGCCTGTTTTAAGCTGATAAACATTATTTATCCAACTTGTTTTCTTAGCCTCTTTTGCATTGCCATTTACTACCCGATTTACATTTGAGCTAAGGAGTTTGCCATTTTTAAAATGTGCTACATCCTCTGTTTCCACATCAATTTTAAAAACGAAACGGGTTTGTACCTTCGAAGTTATTTTGAGATAAACATTATCACCATCGTCTTTCTGTTGGAAATACATCTGGCCGATTACTTCGCCATTACGCTTGATGTTAAATTTACTTTGCTGAGCAAAAACCGATGAAAGTGAACAGATAAGAAAGACCAGCGAAGCAGCGCTTTTTGGATTGATTGGTTTTTTGGAAGAAAATGTTTTATAGGTTTTTGGAGCAAAATATTTCTTGCAGAGCCTAATAATTAATGCAGGAATCATAGTTATCTCTATTTGTTATTTAGAGCTAATACAACTCACAAGAAATTTACCCCTACGTGGATTTTATTTTTTTCATAGCCTTGGGTTTAAACCCAAAGGCTATGAGGGTAAGGTTTATTCAGCTGCAGGCTTTTTATCCTCTTCATCTACCGAAACTTCGACCGTTGGATCGGTAATGATTTCGGCATTGCCATCATTATCTTTTTTGGCGAATAAAATTGGATATAACAACCATAATGCACCAATGATGATGAGTACGCCAGCCAGCATTTGTAAATAGATACTTCCTTTTACCTCATTTGCATCTAAAATTTTATAGGCGATAAAAGAAAGTACGCCAGCTATGAGGATGAAAACGGCTTTTTGCAATTTTAAGAGCTTAATCATGGGTTCTTTCTTTTTAGTGTTACAATATGGATTAAAACAAAAATAAGCCCGATTAGTTCGAGCAAGCCACAGAAATAAAAAGCATAAAGTACAAAATCCCGGTCTGAAGGGTTTATTACCGCAACAATTGGCAAGGCAATTACGGCAACAATCATCAATGTAAGCCCGATATTAAATAATTTCACATTAAAAGTATTTACATCAAAACTACCAAAATTCAGTCAATTCTGTTAACTTTGCAACCTTTAATTTTTTGAGGTACTTGATTGATGTATAGCGAATTTAAACAATTGGAACTTGCCAAAATAGGGCAAGAAATACTGGATTTTTGGAAAAAGGAAAATATCTTTGAAAAAAGTATTTCTTCCCGCCCGAAATCTAATCCGTTTACTTTTTACGAAGGTCCACCGTCTGCCAATGGCATGCCGGGGATTCACCACGTAATGGCGCGTGCAATTAAGGATATTTTTTGCCGTTATAAAACAATTAAGGGTTATCAGGTTAAAAGAAAAGCTGGCTGGGATACACATGGTCTACCTGTTGAGCTTGGAACTGAAAAGGAATTAGGGATTACTAAAGAGGATATTGGTAAAACTATTTCCATCGAAGACTATAACGAAGCTTGTAAAAAAACAGTAATGCGCTACACTGATGTGTGGAACGACCTGACCGAAAAAATGGGCTATTGGGTAGATATGGATGATCCATACATTACCTATAAGTCGAAATACATGGAATCGGTGTGGTGGCTTTTGAAGCAGATTTACGATAAAGGATTAATCTATAAAGGTTATACTATCCAACCTTATTCTCCAAAAGCCGGGACAGGATTGAGTTCGCATGAGGTAAATCAGCCTGGCGCTTACCGAGATGTTACAGACACAACGATTGTTGCTCAATTTAAGGCGATAGCAAATACGTTACCTCCGTTTTTACAAGCATTTGGAGATATTTACCTGATGGCCTGGACTACTACTCCGTGGACTTTACCATCAAACACGGCTTTAACAGTTGGACCAAAAATCGACTATGTTCTGGTCAAAACTTTCAACCAATATACCTTTTTGCCAACAAATGTGATTTTGGCAAAAAACCTGGTTGGCAAGCAGTTTAGTAAAATTTTCTTTGAAAGCAATGAAGTTGAAGATTTTACAAATTTTAAAGCTGGCGATAAAAAAATCCCTTATCAAATACTTGCCGAATGCAAAGGAAGTGAGCTGGTTGGCATTAGATATGAACAACTGTTAACTTACGCATTGCCATACCAAAATCCCGAAAATGCGTTTAGAGTAATTTCCGGAGATTTCGTAACTACTGAAGATGGTACCGGTATTGTTCATACTGCCCCTACTTTTGGCGCGGATGATGCTAAAGTAGCTAAAGAAGCCATTCCGGAAGTACCACCAATGTTGGTATTAGATGAGAATGACACCCCCGTTCCATTAGTAGATTTACAGGGTAAATTCACTAAACATGTTGGTCCTTTTGCAGGCAAATATGTAAAGAACGAATATTACAATGCTGGCGAAGCACCTGAAAAATCGGTTGATGTAGAAATTGCTATTTTATTAAAAGAAGAAAATAAAGCTTTTAAAGTAGAAAAATATGTTCACAGTTATCCACACAGCTGGAGAACTGATGAGCCACTTTTATATTACCCTTTAGATTCATGGTTTATTAAAGTTACAGATGTTAAAGACAGAATGTTCGACCTTAATGAAACCATTAACTGGAAACCAAAATCAACTGGCGAGGGTCGTTTTGGAAACTGGCTAAAAAACGCTAACGATTGGAATTTATCACGTTCGAGATACTGGGGAATTCCTTTGCCAATCTGGAGAACTGAAGATAAAAAAGAAGAAGTGTTAATTGGTTCTGTTGAGGAAC
>NZ_JBFTQI010000434.1:0-5027 GCF_056398925.1 Pedobacter sp. 01T416_2 | reverse complement strand
CTTCACTTACTGTATTAGTCTCCTGTTCTGTAAGATTCAAATTACCTACTAAACGGTTATGGGTATGTGCATGACTTTCGGCCATTTCCATCTTAATCTTGGATATATGGAGCGCAGTGAGCTTACCATCTTGGATAGCATCACGGGTGGTATATTTAAAGCTCAGTGCACCAAAATATACTGACGGCTGCTCGCTACTTGTAAAAGCAACAAGCATTGAATTATTAAAAAACTCTAATGTTGCATTCATCCGCTTTGAGGCGGGATCATAGTCTAAAAAGAATATAAGGGGAAAATGTTTTGCATTACTCTTAAAATCTTTGTATTTGGTGTCAAATAACTCGGTCTCAGTTAGGATCAGTAGTTTTTCTTTCTCATCGGGACCAAGTGTTTCAGTAGTAGACAGCTCTTGATTTAATGAGAGATGATTTTTGAAATACTCCTTTAGGTACGTTGCCGGACAAATTACTAAAATATGGTCTTTTTGTTCTAGCTTTGGCAAGTATTCATGTACAATAATAGATGAGATCTTACTTGCCCCGGTACCTGGCGGCATAGAGATTAAAGTCCGTTTTTCCTGGTTTTTAATCCGGTCCTGTATCGTTTGTAGGATATCGAGCTGATTGGGATTGAGGTGTCCTCTACTGATCATGAGCATAAATTTAAAATGCAAAAATAACTAATTCCTAAAGCTATTCATCGATTGATTAGTGATTACGGCTTTTTTATGATCCATATGAAATGGACAATTTTTTTCAATGGAATAATGCTGTTTTTCGCAAAGGATTGAATGTCAAAAGAGCAGTGGCCATTAAATTGAAGTGCCGCGTGTGATTACAGTATATTTATCATAAAAAATAAAAGCCTAATGATTGATTCTGCTTTCAAATTATTAGCCCTGTTTTTGTAGCTTGATGATGTTTGTTAAAATTAAGAGACTACGCCAGAGCGTTGTCGCGATTATGATGAGTCCCACTACGTTTGCGAAGAATATGTATTTTGTTAATGTTTCTGTCAAAAAGAGCTTTAGAACGAATCCTAAAATTGCAACAAATATTAACGATTTTATACAGCCTTTTAACAAAGTGGTTGTTCGGTAATACAGGCCTGTAGAAAAGAAAAGGTCAAATAAAGGTATATCGCCTTCTTGACCATTTGGAATTCTTGCTCCGGTTTTAAATGTGATTAATACGGTTAGCAAAGTAAGGACAAATCCGCCTAAGGTTAGCGCGATGGTTGCCAAGTCGGTTGTGGTCGAAATACTTACCTCGGCTTTGGGTATTGTAATAAGTTGACGTATATATAAAACATAAAGTATCCCCGTTATAATACAGCAGAATAGGTAATCATATAGTATCGGTCGCCTAAAATAAATGTCGATCATGATTCAAATTTTTTCATAAACTCGTCAAAATCACCTTCGATTTTTTCGAACCATTCCTTAGAAGTCAAATGAGCATCAGGTTCGATTTCTACTGATATTTCTTTCTTCCCTTTCATTAAATTGAAGGTGGCATCTTCACCATCTTTGTTGACATATTTCAACTCAAACTCCTCGAAATGATCAATATGGTAAGGTTTTTTCCTGAACTTATCTAATAACGCGGTCATCATCGTATTGGCACCTTTATTCAGCTCTACACTTTTTACTTTTGAACCAGGGGTCTGGAACATCGCTTCTATACGTATAAAATTTGGCTTGAGTTTTTGCCCTAAATTAGCAAATTCTGTGATATATCCCTTAATATCATCATCCATCTGGGGAATATTTTGCGGTTTTAACTTGATTTCAAAATTTAGGACGTTGTGAAGTTCTTCAATTGTTTTGTCAATTGGCACGTCCATAAATGTCGTGGTTGTTGTTGCTTTTGCGAGTCTCAAAACTTCGTGTGCAATATTCCGGAAATAATATTCTATATCTGACAACCTAGGGCCATTGTGGTTGTATTCAACACACATTATTGCGGGGTTACGGCTATAATCAATAAAGAAATTTGTTACTTCTGCAATTGATCCGGATGCTTTATTGAATGGTACGAGTTCGTAAGTATCCAAAGGTTTTACCATTAGATTTTTCCCTGCCCTGAGTAGTGCTATGGAACACCTGATCTTTTTAGTCTTCGGGATTCTATAGGTAACATTCATGAAAAGTTCCCTTTTGTCGCCGTCCTGGCGGTTTTTGTTTTTGTCTACCAGGAACGCTTTGTTTTCCAAGCGCTCTTTGTTGAGGAATGTTATTAATTTAATAAGGATATCATTTGAATTGTCTTGGATATTTGCGAAGGGTGTAAATTTGAGGGTGTGCAAATAAAACCTTATGGTATGGCTATTCGAACTCGGAATTGTGTTTTCTGACATGATAAAGCGTTAGTTTCCAGCTAATCTGCTGTTAAAATTCCGCATAAGCAAATCTATAATGGTTAATACCCATAGATGAGTATATGTAAATACTAACAATATTGGATTACTCAGCTAGATTCATAATTCAATATCTCTGTTTTCTCAAACCTTTAAAAAGAGTTCTCCTAGATCAGCCATTTTGTATCCACAATCATACTTGGCATTTATTTGATGCTAATTGTTGTTGGGGTCTCTATTTCCTCGACGCTAGGACCAATCAGTTTGCCAAGAAATTCCTTTACAAGGTTCAGCCCCTTTTCAATAGTTGATGATTTGATATTAAAATCGTTCGACATTCATATCCGTTTTATATTGTGATAATTCTATTCCATTTCACTTCTGGATTATTTTGGATGATTTCAATAAATACGCCAAAAGCTTTCTCAAACCATTTTTCTATATCCTGTTCCATATTCTCCGAACTGATAAAATCAGATAACGGTTTACCGAACTCTATATAATTTTCATTATGGAACAGCCCATCAGGAACTTTCATGTGTATAAATTTGTGATAATCTGAGCAGTTCTCATCTACCCACATCCAAACGAATAGTTTTGGTGTGCCGTTGAAATCGAACCCTGTACCAAGTTCACTATAACCAGTCCCGAATATCGGGTGTATCCGGATCACCTGACGGTTGTAATTTAACAACTGGGTTGATGATTTGGAATTGTTGATACTGCCAAACAGCTCGGTAAACCTCGGCTTTATCTTATCCAGGTAAACGTTCATCTTTAAAAGTACAGGGTTAATGTGCTGTAAGGCTAAAATTTCATGTAATGTAAAGTCAGTAGAGTTTCCCATCTGATTGAGTTCTAAAAAATCCAAAAATTGCTTGATAAGTTCGTTTTTGTCATGTGGTTTTAAAAAATCCGAAATATTATACCATCTCAGCTCTGCGTAAAACTCGGATTTAATATGTGGTTGGCCATCATAAAACTTGGTGCAGTAACGGAGGAATCTACGTTCAAATGAACTAAGTGTTGATAAAAGCTCCAGATAATTGGTAAGTTGGTCTTTCCCGGCCGGAGAATCTACTTTATTTTCAATAAAACAAAGCGTATCGGAGTTTTTTATCACCAAATCGATTCTGCATGCTGCTCTATTGCCTTTGCGAAAAGGATAATGCTGCTGGGAATAAATCCGAAATCCACTACCCTCAATGCCTAATACTGTGTTGACGAAAGCGTCTCTGAGTTCGCTGTCGCTATCCAGTACATGTGCTAGGATTTCCGTTGTGAAATCCTCCAAAGGAGTTTTAGATCCGTTGGTGCGATAAAGGTTAAGAAGCGAACTAAATAAATTCATTTTGATCTAAGAAGTGCCTTTGAGATAAAGTATGGTATCTGTGCATCACCGTTTATATAAAATCGGTGAATCGGGCATAGATATTGCCTGTTTCAATGGCATGCCTACGTTTTTTATAAAGCAGATCCGGGAGTGTTACACGTCGATCAAGTATGGCTATCAAATCTCCGCCATCCATAATTATGATGGATTTAAAGTCAGAAGAAACCGCCTCTTTGGTTACTCCATCGATAGAAATGAGTAGTCCAACGGCTGTCTTAAATTTTGCCTCTACTTTAAAACAGAAGTGAGCCAGATCGCTTCTGTTAACTTCTGATTTCCATTTTGCTTCCAATAGATAATCGTTYCCCTGGAAAGTAAATGCACCGTCGATCTGTTCTCCATATATTTTGAAAGATTCTTTTGGCTCAAGGTCGTAGATGAGAAAAAGGTCATATAAGAACTTTTCAAACTCAAAGCCTCTTTGTTGAAAGTTTTGGTTAGCTGCAATCTTATAGAAGTCTTGTTTGAGGGCATTGAGCTCATCCTCTAGGGAGACGACTTTTTTTAGATTTTTTTCTGCTTCCAATTTCCTTGCTTTAGCCGCTTCTTGGTCTTTGGTTGCCTCGAAATATCCCTTTGTCAGGCCTCTGAGGTTAGCAACAGACTGTTTTGCTTTCTTTTTCTTGCTGCCATCTTCGTCCCAAAAATCAAGATTGTCAAAGTCTGTAAAGTCGTTTACAGCTAAAAAAAGGTTCATTAGATCGGCATCATAGATGTCACGCCTATTGATCATACGCTCAAGCAATTCTTTAATGCTATCCCTTTTGGTACCCTCCCAATTGATGGTGGCGACGATTGCGGAATTGTCCAGAGAAAGCTTGACGAAATCTCTTAAATGTTCTTTTTTCCAATAGATTGATGCTAAAGCTTCCCGAAGCGCAAGGATTGCTTGTGGCGATATTTTCTTTTTTGCATTCATTTGTTCATTGTAATTGTTATAGCTGCGTTAGAAAATGTTAAATAGTCATTGAGCTGGGACTTAGCGCCTGACCTCACAGGTTTAAATGGATTCGTAATCATCATTATCATTCCAGTGCTTAACCAATTCAATATGCTGTTCATCGTCGACATAGAAAAGATCATCAGGAATCGAAGCATCTAAAACCTCAAGCGTATCTGCAAAAACATTTGGGTGTGGATCAAAACCAACTTCAATTTCAACTGAGACCTCCTTTTTTACAGTTGCCGAATATTGATTCTGGCCGAAGTAAACCCAGCTTTTTGTATCATCATCTTTGTATGACGCTGTTTCATCATAGGCCCATAACCAAGCCTC
>NZ_JBFTQI010000433.1:0-5052 GCF_056398925.1 Pedobacter sp. 01T416_2 | reverse complement strand
CCTCGAAGACCGCGCTGAAGCAAAAAACATTAAACTCTTTTTTAAAGATAAATATACTGCCATTACATTGGTTTCGGCCGATCGCGAAAAGATTAGGCAGGTGTTGATTAACTTGCTGGTAAACAGTATTAAGTATGGCATTGATGGTGGCGAAACAGCCATTAAGATTTTTGAACTGCACGATCAGGTTTTGATCGAAGTTACCGATAATGGCATCGGCATAGAAGAAAAGCATTTGTTGCGCTTGTTTGAGCGTTTTTATCGCATTGATACCCACCGGGCGAGAGAAGTTGGAGGCACAGGTTTAGGTTTAGCCATTGTAAAACACATTTTAGAGGCACACCAACAAACCATTTCAGTAAGAAGTACGCCGGGCATAGGCACAACCTTTGCATTTACACTACAAAAAGGCGGGTAATTTTCGATCTTTTTAGTAGTAGACAACCCTTAATTCTTTTGTCACAAAGGCGCTAATTACACAGAAGCGGGCAAACTAATGCGCTAATGCCAATGAACTTCTTTAATTATTTCATTGTCAGCTATCTGAAAATATAGAAATAACGCACTCCTGACTAAATAAGGAGATAATTAGTTAATATAATTAATAAATTAACATTAACTTAACATTGGGCTTGTAGCTTTGCAACATATTAAAAATTAACATGAACAATATTTTTAAGTTCTTTACACCTCAAGACAAAAAGTTTCATCCGCTTTTCGAGCAGGCAGGTAGCAATGCATTAAAAATTGCAGAAACCCTTTTAGAAATGGTTAGCACAGGTGATGCTGAAAGCAGAAAAACAATTTTTAAAGAAATTGAGCGCTTAGAGCATGTAGGTGATGATATTACCCATTCAATTTTTCTTGAACTGAGCAGGAACTTTATTACGCCATTTGATAGAGAAGACATTCATGCATTGGCTACTGCCGTTGATGATGTTGCCGATTATATTTATGGTACTGCAAACCGTATGCAGATGTATAACATGAATACCATTAACGAGCCGATTGTTAAAATTGCCGAGCTTTTGGTAGAAATGTGTACTGATATTGATAAAGCAATTAAAGAATTACGCAGTTTCAAAAACATCCGTGTAATTGCCGATGCTTGTATCCGTATTAACAGTGGCGAAAACCAGGCTGATTATGTATTTACATTAGCGGTAGCCCGTTTATTCGAATACGAAACCAATGCGATTGAATTAATTAAACAAAAAGAGGTTTTACAAACGATAGAAAAAGCGACAGATAAGTGTGAGGATGTGGCGAATGTGCTTGAAACTATCTTGGTTAAAAACGCTTAATAAAAAACAAACATGGTAACTACCTTATTGGTTGTTGTTGTAATTCTGGCTATTGCTTTCGATTACATTAACGGCTTTCACGATGCCGCTAACTCGATTGCAACAGTTGTTTCTACAAAAGTTCTTACGCCTTTTCAGGCGGTTTTGTGGGCTGCGTTGTTCAATTTTGCTGCCTACTTTTATTTTACCGACCACAAAGTAGCCAATACAGTTGCTAAAACGGTAATCGAAAATTATATCACTTTAGAAGTTATCCTTGCAGGTTTGGTTGCAGCAATTATCTGGAACCTTTTAACCTGGTGGTATGGTATCCCTTCAAGTTCATCACATACCTTAATTGGCGGTTTTGCTGGTGCAGGTATGACACATGCTTTACTTATAGGCGCTAGTCCGCTTGATGCTGTAAACACGGGTTATGTAATAAAAATTGTTTCTTTTATTGTACTGGCACCAATAATCGGTATGGTTATATCAGTTGTATTAACACTGATCATTATCAATATCTGTCGTTATGCTAAGCCAGCAACTGCTGAGAAATGGTTTAAACGCCTGCAATTGCTTTCTTCTGCTGCATTAAGTTTCTTCCACGGAGGTAACGATGCTCAAAAGGTAATGGGAATCATTGCAACAGCTTTAATCGCCTCAAAAGTAATTCCTAATTTCGAAGCTATGCCTGCATGGGTGCCAATTGCCTGTTATTCGGCAATATCGTTAGGTACAATGAGTGGTGGCTGGAAAATTGTTAAAACAATGGGTTCCAAAATCACTAAAGTAACCGCACTGGAAGGTGTTGCTGCCGAAGGCGCTGGAGCAGTAACTTTAGGTATTACAGAGCATTTCGGTATTCCGGTTTCTACAACGCATACCATTACAGGTTCGATTGTAGGGGTAGGTGTAGTAAAAAGCGTTTCTGCAGTACGTTGGGGTGTAACCATCAACTTAATCTGGGCCTGGATTTTAACCATTCCGGTTTCGGCTACATTAGCGGCGATTATTTATGCCGTGATCTATTACTTAAAATAAAAACAAAATCCTTTAATATACTTGAGAGACCAAAGCTAATAGCCTTGGTCTTTTTTGTTTTGTAATGATTTGGAAAGCAGGAGTGGAAGCCTTTGGTTTGGGTTCCGCCCCGCTAAACGCTTTATCCCGATGAAAAATCGGGATGTCCGCTTATATCGGGTTTAGATTACAATTGTTGTGGTTCTTGGGAGAATATTGGGTGCTTAAAATCGTCATTGCGCGGAGGTACGACGAAGCAATCATACAACGATAGCTAATAATAGGGTGAACATTAAGATTGCTTCTCCGAAGAGTCGGGGCTGGCAGTACCTCGTAATGACGATCTTTCTATGAGAATCTGTCAATGGTGGCGGAGTCAATGTTTTCTAATTATTGAATAGGTGTCTTCGACTACGCTCAGACTGACATGTGAGGGGATTTTAAAAAAAATAGAAAGTTTATTAGGAAATATTGGCTGCTTGAAACCCTTCGCTAATAAATAGCTGGAAACTTAAAACTTAACGCTTATTTCGACTAAATCAGTTCCATTTTTAGGCAACACCCAATCCGGACCTTCTTGTATCAGTCTTTTGGCTTCCGCATCGGCTTTTTTGTTCAGTGATTTTATAACGCTGATATTTGTTGGGCGTCCGTTACTTTTAACTTTGAAACTTAAAATCACAAATTGTTCGGGGCCTTTAGGGTTATAAAGTTTGTTGTTATTCTCTAAGTATTGACTATAGTTAATGGTAGAAACCGGAATAGGCTTCGTAATATCATCGGCCGATTTTCCATCCAGGTTTTGTTCTGCATGCAGTGTAATTTTTGGTGCCGCAATATTTTCTTTCTTATGCCCATATGAGCCTGTAATTAATGCGATTTCGTTTAGTGATCTATTCCCGCTTAAAGCACTTTTAATTGCATTAGGATCTTGCAGACCAGCTACAGGTAATTCTTTAAAGCCAATAGCGTTAATCAATAAGTCCTTATCTTTTGCGTTGCTATCAGCAGGTAAATAGAAATAACCTTTAGCATCAGTCGCGGTTACATTTTTAGAACCCGCTAACTTTACCACAGCACCCGGAACAGGTTGGCCATTACTTTGGTCTACAACGTTGCCGCTAAACGCAATTTTACTAGAGCCAAATGCTGGTGCTGCTGCCACTACAGTCTCACTTATCGTAACTGGGCTTGGTCTGTAATTGCCAAAGCCTACCGCGCTCTTCGCTTTAGCGCGATTGCTCTCGGTTGCAATTTTCGCCGCTTTTACCTCGGCCATTTGTTGCTCTGCCCGTTCTAATGCAGGTTTTGCTTTAATGTTTTTCGCTAAATCCCCCGTTTTTGCGGCTGTAATTGCTTTATCAATCAAAGCTGCCTTTGTAGAGTTTTGCGTAACCGTATCTTCTTTAGGTTTGGGTTGAACTGAAGCAATACTCGTTGTACTATCTAACTGAACCATCACACCGCCCTGTTTATGTGCAGCAAGTTCTGCATTCCTGCGATTGGTTTCGCGCATAAAGAATAAAATGCTTACCGCAATAAATGCTACGGTTGCAGTTGCTGCAATACTTAACCTTTGGGTAGTAATGCCCCAAAGCTTACGTTTTATAGGTTTCTCCGAAACACGGTCGTACAGTTGTTTTTGTAAAATAGAAAGCGTTTGCTTGCGTTTGGGCGATTGTTTCAGTCCCTCTAATGCTTCGGCAACAAAAGGGTCTTCCAAAGCCTGTCTTTCTACAAAGTGCATAGCCTTAACATCAAGTTTACCATCCAGGTAATCTTCCAGAACATCAATATCTAACCAATCGTTATTCACTACTGTTTTTCTCTATACAAATCTTTAAATTCCGCTTACCATTTTGGATGTAACTCTTAACTTTAAGCATGTCGTAGCCCGTAATATCGGCTACTTCTTTATAACATTTTTCTTGTAAATAAAATAAATCTACACTTTTTCGCTGTTCTTCGGGCAAAGTTTCCATACACTTTTCCATAATGGTAAGCTGCGTTTCTTTTGTGTTGTCTATATCCAGATGCACAAACTCGCTATTTTCCACAAAAGTATCGTCTAATGAGACATTATTTTGCTTCGCCGATTTACGTAGTGCCATTAAACAATGGTTCCGCGTTAAAACATGAAGCCAGCTTTTAAAGTTCTGTACCTCATGTATTTTCAGCTTCGTTACCAGTTCTTCAAAAATCTGCATTACCGCATCCTTGCTTTGCTCTTCATCTTTGAAGTAGTTTAAACAAACCCCGAACACCAAATGCATATATTTATTGTAAAGCGTACCCAACGCGTCTAAATCGCCCGTATTTTTATACTGGGCAATCAGTTTGGCGTCTTCTTGCTGGGCGTTCCCAGCTGTGTTTTTTATAAACCTCAAAAAAATGGTAGCTATTTCGAATTATCTTTCAAGTATAAAAAATATTTCTGAGTGATGGCACATAAACTAATTTTTTAGGAAGAGAAGGGCCTAAATATTTTACCTTGCTCCCTATCTTTTTAAGTGGTTTAACATTATTGCCATGTGCAAAGGCTTATCTTTGAGGGTAAATAAGAATTATGGCAGTTGTTTTGCTAAACATGATTAAACACACAAAATGAAAAAGATCAATATTTTATCGGCATCACTGGCCATGCTGATATTTACAAGCCTAAATGTTAGCGCACAGATTAAACTGAGTGATATATTTAAAAAAGTAACCGAAAAACAGGGCACTACCACAGCTGCCACCGGAACGC
>NZ_JBFTQI010000432.1:0-5055 GCF_056398925.1 Pedobacter sp. 01T416_2 | reverse complement strand
CCTTAAGGATTGCCATTGCAACCGCTACTGTAAAGGTATCGAAGCAAGAAACCATTGATGCTGTTGAACAGCGTAAAATTCCCAAAGGCGATGTATTTGAATTTGCCCGTGCAGCGGGTTTATTCGGCGTAAAAAAAACCAGTGATGTAATTCCCGATTGTCACCCGCTTCCAATTGAATACACGGCCATTACCTACGAAATTGTAGGTTTAACCATCATGATTACAGTTGAAGTACATACCATTTACAAAACAGGTGTAGAAGTTGAAGCCATGCATGGTGCTTCGGTTACAGCTTTAACCATGTACGATATGTTAAAACCGATTGATAAAGGTGTTGAAATAGAAAACATCAGGTTATTAAAAAAATCGGGAGGAAAATCTGATCTTAAAAATGCCAAATTCCCTGAACTAAAAGCTGCAGTTGTAGTTTGTTCAGACTCTGTTTTCGAAAACAAAGCACAGGATAACTCTGGCAAAGCGATTATTTCGAGATTAGCCCAATGGGACATCAATGCTGAGAAATATGAAATCGTACCCGACGAGATCAATATCATTCGGGATAAAGCCAGCGAGTTAAGCAAAGGCGGCTACCATTTAATCATTTTTACCGGGGGAACTGGCCTTTCACCCCGCGATGTAACTCCAGAGGCCATTGCGCCTTTAATTGACCGCAATATCGATGGGATTATGGAAACTGCGAGACGTTACGGACAGGAACGCATGCCTTATGCCATGCTTTCGCGTGGTGTAGCGGGTTTTATCGGAGAAACATTGGCACTTACCTTCCCAGGGTCGAAAAGTGCTGTAGAAGAAAGTATGGATGCCTTATTTCCTCAGGTTTTGCATTTGTTTAAGGTAATTAAAGGCGAGAAACATTAGTATTGTTAGTAGGGATTTTTAATCCCGTCTGAAAAACCTTAAGATTTATAATTCTTAAAATCAAAATGCGGATTACAAATCCGTATTGCAAAGGTCAAGATCACAGGTCCTGACCAACACGGAGAAAAAGATTAATATTGTTAGTCGGGATTTGTAATCCCGTCTTAAGAACCAAGGATTTATAATCCTTAAACACATATAGATCAAAATGCGGATTACAAATCCGCAGAGCAAAGGTCAAGATCACAGATCCCGACCAACACGGTTGTCAACAATATTAAATCTAAACAGCAAAAATGTTTTTTGTGATAAAAAATTAAGTCCTATTTTTGCGGCATGTCGTCTAAATATAAGATTTTATACTTTTTCCAAAATTCTGATACTGCTATTCTAGAAATTCAACGTCTTGGTCTGCCCGACAATGCAGATGCAGAAGCGACCTACCACTGGCTTTACTTTGATAAAATTTCAGGCTCACTGATTAAATTATGGTTCAGATCAATGGATTCTTCTACCGAAATTGAAGAACGTTATTTTGAGCAGGGTTATCTTAAATTCAATAAAACAGAGGCAACATATATCGAAAAACACAATTCTTCGCAGCAAAAACTCAACAACATGGGCAATAGAGCTATTGGAGATGAAATAAATGCGCTATTAGAAAATTACCTAAAATAATTAGTATTTAGGCCATTTCTGGCAGTTCTGATTCTAAATCTGCTTTAGTTAAAGGATAACGAGAGGCGTAGAAATCTTGTAGTAACTGACAAAAACCAGGATACCATTCTTGTTTTTGCATGCTTTCTAAAAGCTGCGCACAGGCGAGTACATCGGCATCAGCCTGATGCAGTGCGTGGGCAACAAAATTAACCACATCCCAAATGCCTTCCATCATAAAAAACCTAAATGTAGATAAGATTGCAGACCATTGTACTTTTTTAGCCTGTAACAAAAAAAACCGTGAAACAGGGCTGCATAAACGTTTAAAGGCCATATAATCCTCTTCAGCACCTGCTAAGTTTAAAAGGCCATCCTTATAAGGGAGATTTACAATTTCTGCAGCAATTTTATCACGACCATGGAAATAAACACTTCCTGCACAGATAGAAGATATCGATATCAGGGATAAATGATCGTAAACTTCGGGATGCATTTTCAACTTTCCATTACGTACAAATACCAGTCCGCCCTTTTTAGTTGCCCCAACCTTTGTATTCATGGCCGATAAACTTAAGAGCTCAAATTCGCCCGCAAAGTTAAGTGCTGTTACAAACTGTGCCGCAGCCATAAAAGTACCCCGATCAAGAGGTTTGTTGTTTATAACAGGTTCCTGAATTGAAAAAATAGAAAGTTGCAAAAATATTTAATTTGTTTGGTTCCGGCCGACTAGATCGACATTAGCAAAAATAAAAATCCAATTCAGAAAACAACTATAGAGATAACGTGTAAAGCAGATCAGATCGGTAATCAGCTAGAAATGAGAAGGAAATTTTTTCAACCTTTTTGTTCAGTTAATGATGTACCCGGTTTCGATGGCGAAATAAAATATCAGGGCAAAAAAAAGCAGGACTAAATCCTGCTCAAAATCTTTTTGGGGAAGAATTAAACAACTCTTACTTTCACTGCATTAAGGCCTTTTTTGCCTTCTTGAACTTCGTATTCAACTGTATCATTCTCTCTGATTTCGTCAATCAGGCCTGATGCATGCACAAAAATCTCAGATCCGCTCTCTTCTTTAATAAAGCCAAAGCCTTTTTCTGAGTTAAAAAATTTTACTGTTCCGTTTTTCATTATACTGGATGTTTTTAAATTAAAAACCAAAAATAGGATTAAAACCCAAAAACCAAAATTACTGGCAAACAAAATTGCTAATTATGCACAAAAAGATTTACAACTGTAAAGATTATAGCGACCATTTTACAGTCTAAGGTATTAACCACAAATGTTTATGAGCATTAAAAAGATTTTCCTTGCGTAATGGAAGAATACCAATTAATTGGGTGCGACCTTAAGTTCATGCCATCACTCTCAATATGATACAAGATAATAGGCATACTGAAATCGACAAAACGTTCTACCTGTCTGGAAAGTTTACCGAGAAAATCCACACTAGATATGCCTTCCTTTAAATGAACGTAAATTACACTGCCTGTTTTAAACTCAAAGCGTTCTACCACTCCTGGCCACTCTGCTTTTATCCTGGTGAGGAAAGCTTTGATTTTGGTTTCTTCTTTTAGATTTTCCATAAGCTTATCAGGTTTTTTAATATATGCTAATTTAAAAAATTATTCCAAATAAGATTAATTGTAACAGGACCTATACAATTCGACGGCAAAAAGAAATTAAAATAAGAAATAGCCCATAATTCAGCTCTTTTACTGGCAATGGTAACACATATCGGATATGGACCAGGAACTTCCTAGCTATCTTTATAATCTTATTCTTTTTCGTGGCCTGACGGTATTTTGCTAAAGCCAATATTAATGCTGCATCATCCTACTTTAAACCTTGCCATTTTATAAGCATCAGTTTTTAGCTGTTCCTCTACCCATATCGCTTACTGTTCCCTGATGCAGGTTTGCTCAAGGCTGACAAAATATGAAATTAATAAATATTTAATTGACAGATAATTCATATAATTGCTGATATAACCAAATAATTACAGAACACCCCCTCAATGAACAAAAAGCCCTCCCCAACTATTGGTGACATTTCCATGTATAGTTTGTGGTGGGAGGCAATGTGCACGGGAGACCGGAAAGCTTTCCTGGATTTATACAAAGGACTTTATCGAAATCTCTCTGTTTTTGGGCTAAGGGTCTGCACCGATCCCGATGTGGTCAGCGATACCTTAAATCAGATCTTTCTAGAATTGTGGGAGAAACATGAATTTCTGCCCAGGGTGGATCAAGTAGAATCTTATCTGCGGACTATTCTTAAGCGGAAAATTCTAAAACAAATTGGTCATCAGCAGAAACTGGACAGGGTGATTTCTGCAATTGCAAAAGATGGTGAGCTGATTGAAATACCCTATGAGGAACTTATTGTTAAAATCCAATCAGATGATCTGGTAAAGAGGCGACTAAGCCAGGCACTGGGAAAGCTTAGTCTGCAGCAGCGAAAACTCATTCAATTGCGTTTTTATGAAGGACTGAGTTATGAAGATATTGCAAGACTCAATGCGATGACTGTCCGTACAGCTTATAATACGATTTATGAAGCTTTAAAAATCCTTAGAAAATATTTAATCAACTAACTACCAGCAAGTTATATTATTTTTCTAAAAAAATCCGGTAAAAATCAAATAGTTCAGGCACTGATATATAAAAGGCAGCCAGAATGATTAATGATTATTTACAACCAGAAGATTTTTTAATGGATGACACCTTCAAGAAATATTGTGAAGGTAGTGACGAAAGGTGTATCCGGTTTTGGGAAAAATGGGTTGTTGATAACCCTTCGAAATCCGACTTGGTCGAGAAGGCTCGGTATATGTACCAGGTCTTAAGTGCCAATATAACCCCATTAAATATTCAGGTTAATAAGATCAATGGAGTGACACAACCAGAAAAGCAATTGCGGAAACGACATATTATATGGTATGGAGCTGCTGCAGCCTGCTTTTTAGCAGTGTTGATGGCAGGATTGTTTTATTATTCGAGCAAACCGGCACCAGCAGTACTTTACACTAGGTCGTTTGAGACAGGTTTTGGGAATAAGAAAAAAATTCTTCTTCCTGATGGAACAAAGGTTTACCTCAATTCGGGCAGTGAAATTAAAATGGAAAAAGGTTTTAATGTGGATACAAGGTCTGTAAAGTTGATCGGTGAGGCTTATTTTGATGTAGCACATAATAAGGAAAAGCCATTCAAGGTATTGACCGACAATTTTAAAGTAACTGTTTTAGGAACGGTATTCAATTTAAAGTCCTACCCGGAGGAAGACTTCTCAGAAGCGTCCCTCATTAAAGGCTCTATCAAAGTGGAAAGTAACAGCGGCAATGATAACGTGGTGACTTTAAGACCGGGACAGAAAATCTTGTTCTATAAACCAGCGAGCAATTTAAAAGGTGCGACGAATGCACTGCCGCAACTTCCAAAAGTCGAGATGGGTCATATAACTAAGCTTGATACCACGATTGTGGAAACAGCCTGGGTAACGAATAACCTTATTT
>NZ_JBFTQI010000431.1:0-5065 GCF_056398925.1 Pedobacter sp. 01T416_2 | reverse complement strand
GAGCCGAACCTTGAATTTCCTAAAATGATCCAGGGAGATTCAATTAACCTAATTCAAATTTTTCGAGCAAAACTATTTAGGAATTTTAAGATCAGCAATTTGCTTCAAATCTTCAATAAAAAAGTTCGTTAATGGTCTTGCCAGGAGCACTAATCTAGAAAAACATTCTAAGTTTAACAGTTCCAAGGCTTTTTTAAGGAAGTAAAAAAGATTTAGGTATCAGTCGTGACACCATCCCAATCCTGATCCATCAGCCTGATAATCCAGTTGAGCGCATAGTGCCTTTCATAAACTACACCTTTATCAAGGTTTCCCGGAACCGCCTCATTATTTACCCTGGAATTAACACATGCCCAGTCTAAACGTAATATCAGATCGGCCTGATCAAGAATCTCGGCCTTGCTCCTAAGTTTTGCCTGCTCCCTGAATTCTTTTTCGCTCCGCGAGAACAAATGCTTTACATCACTCCTTACATCACACAGTTTATCGGGGTATACCAGCGTATCGATATAACCGAGTGCCCAGAGCATAACGTGATAACCCTCCGCCCTCCAGTTGGCATCGGTTAGCTGCTGTGAACTGGGATTTTCATTAAGTGCAAATTCTTTTTCAGCAGCGGTGAGCTTTTCCATCACCTTATACTTCTTTTCAACCTCGGCAAGCATTTTTCTGTCAGCTTTTTCACTTTTTAGCTCCAGATAGCACAATGCTATCGCCCTGTCGACGATTTCATCACTGGTCCTGACAGCAACCTGATCCGCCGGATCCAGGAACATTGCATTGGGATTGGTATAAATGGGTACTGCATGAGATCTGCAGACCGCCTCCGATCTTTTCCGCCTTTCCATCTGCTCTTTGGTAGCCTGAATATGCTCTACCGGCACAGACATCGCTTTAACACCCTCAATAGTTAAGGGTTTATTATTAAGCCTATCCCCACCGCAGCCAAAAAGCGTGAGGAATAAACAGATTGCAGTTACTGTTATGGATCGTTTCATTTTGAGTATTTCTGGTTATCAATGCATTAGCCTTAAGCCCCAACTCCCTTTAGGCTGATCATTTTTTTCGTCAACGGCCAACAAAATACAAATATATCATATATAATCCTATGGCAAGGTTATCCGTGATAGCTTCCGACTATCTCATATTTTAAAGCGTCCCCAGATCATCCGTTTCACTTCATCCATCACTTAAAGCGCCGCGAAAAAGCCCCTCCCGAAAAAAAGTGATCAGGGCTTTAGGCAGCTAAGCCAAACCAAAAAAATTAACTGATTTCTTCGAGCAGGGTTAGCAAATCCAGCAGAAACTCAAGGCATATCTCCCTGTCTGACAGAAAATCGATCAGCCGTTTTTCTGTGATATCCCCAAAAGAAGTATCTACCCAGATTGCTCCATTCATATCTAAGCGCAGGCCTTCAATATACTGTTCCAGCTCCCTGCTATCCACACGCCTTTCGATCCGAATCACCTCGTTTTGTATTGCGCTGATGATCTCGGTTTCTGCTTCCCGCAATTTCTGTTTTAACAGCAGGGATACCTTAATTGTGATCATAATCAGACTCCTTTCTATTTTTTAACAGGTTCAGCTTGATAAAAATATCGCGCCAGTAGGCCTGCCGTTTCTGATCAAAGCGGTGCATCTCGGGCGCATCATCGCTGTGCAGGTAGTGGATATAATCAGCAACCTGATAAATGGCCGCCTGCAGGTCATCTACTTCAATTAGATTCCCTTCGTTGTCTGTGATATATTGTTTCATGGCTCATCGTTTAGGTATAAAGAAGTTCTACCGCCTGTTTAAATTTGCTGTTTCCCGAACGGGCGGCATATTTAACGGTTCGGTCATTGACAAAAAGCGCGGTATAACCGTAAAAAAGCTGGTCAGAAAACACCTTGCTGTTTTTACGCATGGCGTGACCATGCTTTTTTAGCAAGCCTGCACATTCTTCGGACAGGCTGAACCAGTAATCAAAGGGCATAAACCCGTTATGCCAATCCTTTTTATAGGCTTCTTGATTCTTGCGGAAATCAGCGCAGACCTCGGCAAGGTGATCCAGCAGCGCAGGCATTTCATCGGGAAAAAGTTCGAATAAAAGTCTCCCTTTCATCGTATTGGTCAATTCATGTAAAGCTTTCATGATCTAAAAATTAAGCAGAGAGGAAACGAATTCCTCCCAGCTGGTCAAACATTAACTTGCTTTGGCTGCGATCAGCTTAGCCCAATAAAGCGCATTCGCTGAAATATGGCGCTGCCAAGCCCCCTGTGAGCCGCTCCAGCGGAAACCATGGCGTTTTAATTCCTTGCGGATTTCTTCATTAGGTTTACCCTCAAAAATCATTTGAAGCCTTCCTGCCTCTTTGTTCTCCCATATCCGGACGTTGCCAACCTGCATATCAAATTCCGCTCTTGCCTTGATTGCTTCCAGCATTTTAATGCGGCTTTCTACCGTTTTGATCTTTGCATTGTTATTGGTCAAACGGTAAGAGGGAAAGCCAACATAACCGCCGCGGCTGGTATCATTCAGCTGCGCCCAGATTTCAGCGGTTGCTGAGGGCAATAATAAAAAGGCCGCTTTATCCTGTTTCCTCAAACACCTATTGGCAGATTTCATAAAATCCTGCAAGGCTTGCAGCCGAGAGAGTTTCTCCTTTAATTTTGTTAAGGCCTCGGGATCATCGGAAAAAATAGCATCATTCGAGGCAATGGTTTCTGCCTTGTCTGCATAATAAGCCGCCTATTTCTGCTTATCCACAGAACGCCCCATGGTATCATGTATCTTCTCCCTGTATCTGCGGTCACGTTTTTCACTATGGTGACCAATTAAAATCGGTTGTCCCATGGGAATGACCGAAGCCATATCTGTGGCCGAGCTGTAAAGCCGATCGGATTCCTTTTCGTTTTTGGCAGCCTGAACCTTCGCATAATTAATGCGGTTTTCTTTGCGCTCATTAAAATCGTGTTTCATCTCTCAAAAAATTCAATCAAAAAATAAATGCCCTTTGATACGCACCAAAGGGCATGAGCATTTTAAGTAGGAATAAAAATCTCGCTTTCAATCTCTGCCAATTTATCCACGCAAAGACGGTTAACATCATCCGCCACCGCTTTAATGATAAAAGGGTTTTTGGTCGAAAACTCCCTGCCATTGTCATCTTCAATGGTCAGCGTACATCCCTGAAAGAAATTAACGTCCGTTTCCTCCGCATCATCCTGCTGCGCCACCTCGAAAGCCTCTAAGGTGCCAATGGTTTCCAATAACTTGCCCCTTTGGTTGATACGGCGGGTGAGATCTAAAGCCAGTTTAATCGTAGTATCCAAATTTCTAGCAGTCTTAACCTTCTCGGCAGGCGTTTTACGCTCGGTTTTATCTGCCACCTCTGTTTTCCCTTTTTCGTCGTCCATTTTACCTTTTAGGGTTTCCACCTTTGCCCCTGCTTTTACCTCTGTTTTAGTATTATCCGAGGATTTATCAAAATCCTTGTTCGGCACAATCGCACTACCATTAGCAGCAGCGGCACCAGTTAAGCCATGAGCTTTATTATCCACTGAACCATTATTTGCAATTGCACTAGAATTAATTACTGTCGTTTTCATAATTTTTTAAAATTTAAATGTGAATGGAAAAAAAATTGAAAMAGCCGCCATCAGCGGCCAAATCCTGCTAGCACCTTCGGTGCTAACAAGGTCAAAAAAATAGGATCGGTGGGCTTCTGCCTTTTATCGTGTTCATGGTACTCTGGGTTTAAAAAATATCAGTCGGCAGGAGCCTCCTGCCTTTTTGATAGTCACCCTCACCTGAACACAATCCATTTTTCAAGACAAGACTTTGCGGAAAAAAAAACCTCGTGAGCGCTAGCTCACAGGGAAGATTTTTTTCCAGCAAACCCGCAGGGCACCGGTCTTGGCGGAAAAGGGATTGTTCAGAAATTTGTGTTCAAAAAAGGTAGAAGCAAAATTTTGTGCAGTTAAAAACACCTTAACCGCTCACATCTACCTTATTCCTCCCAAACCTATCATTCACTAAAACCCAAACTTTTTGACCCGTAAAAAAACCAGAATTAAAAAGCCCCTGGCGAGCGCCAGAGGCAAAAAAATCAGAAAACAATAATCTAATACTGCCCAAGCCGTCTGCCCAGTTCCATCGCCGCCATAACCGAACTCGATTTGGCAATCCCCATCCCCGCAAAACGGCAAAGCCCGGGAAAATCCAAAACAGATAATTCCTGCAAGTTTCCTTCTACACTACCCAGTATACGGTAAGCCAGGTCAATCGCCGATTCATTGGGCGTACCCGAACCGATCAGCATGGCCAGCAGCTCAGTATCGGTCATTGCAGCCGGACCATTCTCCAGCATTTTTTCCCTTGGCCGCAGTTCTACCTCCATTCCTTTAATCCCCCGCACCTCCTTCTTCTGGTTCAAAAAGTGCATATCCTGAACGGATTCATAGCCTTGCCCATAATAAGCGGCCATTGTCATCAATGAAGAAAAGCTTCCGATCAGCATTTCAAAATCCTCCTGGAATACACGCAAGCGCTCCATATTGTAAGTGCCGTCTTCTTGCGCGTCGCTCCTGGTAAAACAGATATAATTGCTCCTGTTACTGGCAACCTTATAATCTAAAAAGTAACGCCTGTTTCCTCGTGAGAAACTCTCCGACACCAAAATGTTGTGTTTTTTCATAATCTATAAAATTTAATTCCAGACCAAAATTCCATGCAGCCCAAAAAATTACAGCAGAAAAAATCAACTTATCTGATAAGGAAAATAGATAACAGTTTCCAAAACAGCCTAACAGTTTTCAGAAAAAATTATCCGATATTAGATATTGTAAACCATTGAAAACCAAGAACAAGTCCGTGAACCAGCATACCACACCAACTGAAAAAACACGCTGCCGCTACTGCGAAAAAGAACTCCACGGCAGAGCAGGAAAAATCTTTTGTAATGTAGATTGCAAAAACAACTTCAACAGCCGCATCCGGTCAGTAAAACGTGCAGAAGAAAACAAACTTTTTCCGGATGTACTCCGGAAAAAGTTTTTTTTCTTCTGCACGTTTTACTGAC
>NZ_JBFTQI010000430.1:0-5069 GCF_056398925.1 Pedobacter sp. 01T416_2 | reverse complement strand
GATGAATACGGAGCTGATCTGTGTAAACATCAACCTCACTAAAAAAGATGCAATCGACGAGATCATCCGGCAGAGTGAAGAAATGGAGGAGTTTTACACCATTTATGTAGTGGATGATGAGGAGATTTTTAAAGGTATTGTTTCATTAAAAGACATTATTAAAGCAAAACACAATGCCAAAATAACCGAATTGGTTAAAATAGATGCAGTTTATGTGCATCCCGATACCGATCAGGAAGAAGTGGCGAACCTAATTTCACAATATAACTTAACCAGTATTCCAGTAATAGATGATCACCAGAAATTACTCGGTAGGGTAACATTCGATGATGTGATCGATGTAATGGAGGCTGAAAGTACCGAAGATATCTTGAAAATTTCGGGGGTATCAGAAGATGAAGAATTGAGCGGTAACTGGGTAGAAGCGGTAAAATCGCGTTTGCCATGGTTAATTATCAACCTCGGTACAGCATTTTTAGCTTCATCTGTAGTACGTTATTTTGATCCAACCATTAAGTTAATTCCTTCCTTAGCGGCCTACATGACCATTATTGCGGGGATGGGTGGAAATGCAGCTACCCAGGCACTTGCCGTAACCGTTAGGCGTATTTCACTTTACGACTTGACTGATAAACAGGCCTATCGTACCGTTTTAAAAGAATTTACCGTAGGCTTAATAAATGGTGCATCCAATGGATTAATCGTATTTATTTTTGCTTACTTTTTTGATGGAAACCCAATGCTTGGATTGGTTATCTTCCTGGCTATGACGGGCAATCTGGTAATTGCAGGCATCACGGGTGCTGGTATTCCATTAATTTTAAAACGGGTAGGTATCGATCCTGCCATTGCATCATCTATAATTATTACTACTTTTACCGACGTTTTTGGTTTCCTATTAATTTTAGGATTGGCCAGCAAACTTTTACTATAATCAGGATTTACTTGATTTTAGGATTTCAAGATTTAAAACTTGCAAAACTAAATTGAGCGCCTGTTAATTTAACTTAGACTACAAACTTTAAATCTGTAAAATCTGATCCCGATGCAAAAAACAAGACACGATTGGACAAAAGAAGAAATACAAGAAATTTATAACAGACCATTTTTAGATCTGGTTTACGAAGCCGCAAGCATCCACAGAGAAAATAAAGATTACAATGAAGTTCAGGTAAGTTCATTAATCTCGATCAAAACTGGAGGTTGTGCTGAAGACTGTTCATATTGCCCACAGGCAGCCCGCTACCATACCGAATTAGAAGTTCAACCATTGATGCAGGTTAGCCAAGTGGTTAGCGCCGCAGTTAAGGCAAAAGAGGGGGGGGCATCACGTTTATGTATGGGAGCCGCATGGCGCGAAGTACGTGATAACCGCGATTTTGACCGTGTAATTGAAATGGTGAAAGCCGTGAATGATATGGATATGGAAGTTTGCTGTACTTTAGGTATGCTTACCGAAAACCAGGCACAACGTTTAGCTGATGCTGGTTTATATGCATATAACCATAACATCGATACCTCTGAAGATGATTACAAACGTATTATTTCGACCAGAACTTACGATGATCGATTAAATACCATTAAAAATGTTCGTAAAGCCAAATTAACGGTATGTAGTGGTGGTATTATTGGTTTAGGCGAAACGGTAGAAGACCGTGTTTCAATGTTGCAGACTTTATCAAACATGGAAAAACATCCTGAATCAGTTCCCGTTAATGCTTTAGTGCCCGTAAAAGGTACTCCTTTAGAAAATCAGCCCCGTGTTCCAATCTGGGATATGGTAAGAATGATTGCTACAGCACGAATCGTAATGCCAAACTCGGTGGTGCGTTTATCAGCCGGTAGAAACGAAATGAGTACGCTAGAACAAGCTTTTTGCTTTATGGCAGGGGCAAGCTCTATTTTTGCAGGCGATAAATTATTAACCACACCAAATCCTGCATTTGTTGATGATATGGCCATGTTTGAATTACTGGGACTAAAAACCCGCGACGCCTTTAAAAATGGCAGACCAGCAAATACAAGAATTGAACAGGAAGCTATTTAATCAAAAAATATAAACTGATATCCGTGGTGTCAATTGTTTCCAACTGACACAAAGATAAGTTTCGATTCTTAAGTACTGTAAATAAAAAAGTCCCGACTAAAATCGGGACTTTTTTATAGCGGTATCATATATTTCTATCTGACACCAAGTTGAATCCTATTTTAATGTGAGATGGTAACATCTGACATCCCGGTATCCGGCTTCGCTTTAAACTGCGGTTACCCTTACCTCAATATTTCCTCTGGTTGCTTTAGAATACGGACATGCCCTATGCGCTTTATCAGCCAAGGCCTGTGCTTCCTCATGCGAAATCCCTGGAATATGTACATCCAGGTCTGCAGAGAGAACAAATGCATTACCATCTTTATTAAAAGAAACCAATACTTTTACATTTGCTTCACTAATATCAACACCTTCTCGCTCCGCTACACCACCTAAGGCTCCCAAATAGCATGGCCCCCAGGCAGCAGCAAACAATTCTTCTGGGTTTGTGGCGCCTCCTTGACCGCCAAGCTCTTTTGGCTTTCTTAAATCGAAATCTAAAATTCCATCACTCGATTTAATGTGTCCGTCTCGTCCTCCA
Source organism: Pedobacter sp. 01T416_2 (assembly GCF_056398925.1). Taxonomy (NCBI): domain Bacteria; kingdom Pseudomonadati; phylum Bacteroidota; class Sphingobacteriia; order Sphingobacteriales; family Sphingobacteriaceae; genus Pedobacter; species Pedobacter sp. 01T416_2. The sequence continues at coordinate 2,439 of NZ_JBFTQI010000430.1, read as the reverse complement.
GTAGCTGTAACTTCAGCCGTATATAGCTTTTCCATAATGTTTTCTTAATATGGATACTTAACAATTTTTAGTGGCCTTTGTTTTTAATACAAGGTATTTGAGAGTTTAAATCCTGAACTAATGCAGCATGACTACTTGCGTAATAAATCGATCTAAATCTTGATTTTTACCGATAGTTTGTAAATATCGTAGGCCACCTTCTGGATAAGGTCGAATTGCTCGGGAACCAAATCTTCTCCTTTTTTAATGGCTAAACCGTTATCATTTAGCCTGATTAACGGTACATTCTCAATTGTGCTGGCGCCTTTTTCCAGATTTTCAATAGACGTATCCAATAAATAATTGGTATTGTTGGCAATAGGCTTTAAGGAGTCGAAACTTTCGAAGATAAATTGATGTTCCTTATTGTAGAGCGAAAGTGTTGCAACATAAGAAGACAATAAATGGCTGAGCGCTGTAAACTGATGTACTTCTTTAATAAACAACTGTTTGCTTTTTGGTTCAGAAAACATTCTTTGAAACAGGGAAGCCAAATTTGCCGTACTTACATACACTTCTTTCCGTGCCAATTTATATTCCGTTCTGTTGTAATTTTTCTCAAAATACAATTTAATCACCTGTCCATAATAAGCCTTATTAGCCTTTAAAATATCGAGCATGGCCTCTTTGAGTTTTTCATGCTCCCAAGTCGGGAATAAAGAATAACTGGCCAATAGCGCAATACCAGAGCCTATAAAAGTATCATAAATCCTTTCGCGGGCCAGCGCTATCGATCCCATACCCAGAAAATCAAATAGGATTAAGATATATGGCGTCATAAAGAGCACACTCACTACGTAATTTTTCCTTTGGAAACTATAACAGCCAATCATACAGATTAATAGGATCACAAATAAAGTATTCCGATCGTGGATATAAGTAATCACACCCATACCAATGAACGCCCCAATCGTGGTGCCGATTAAACGTTGATAATTACGTTCTTTGGTTAAACTAAATCCCGGTTTCGAAATTACCAGAATGGTAAGGAGAATCCAGTAGCTATGTGAGAAATTGAGAATCTGCGCCACGATAAAACCCAAAAGCATCACCACAGTAACCCGTAACGAATGCCTGAAAGTAGAAGAAGTATAGGTTAAATTCTCTGTAAACAGTTTAAAATCGAATTTTTGCCTGGTGATAAATTTCTCTGTATCTACCTCAGCTTGTCTAATATCTTTGCTGTTTCTGATTTTAAAATAGCTGAAAATAGTTTTAACCCTTGATAGTATATTTTCGATGTTCACCTCAATATTTTTCAGGGCAATTATGCCTAAGGTATTGTATTCCTGATTTTGATTGTTCTTTTCCAGGTTGTTGATTTTGATCTTTAACCTTTCAATCTCAATCAATAAACGTTTTGAAACCACGGGTATTCCACCACTTTTTAAGGCAAAAGCAATATCATCAAGGGCGTAAGAGATCCGCTTAATGGCCATTTCATAATCTGATAATATACCTGCTTTATCAAACTGATCGTGCAAATGCTGGTAATTATAATAGGTAGACATTACCTGCTCGAAAAGATCGACCATATCTACAAATACCAATAACAAAAATCTGCCCTCAGGAGTAGAATCCCTTACAATTTCGCGGGTTCTAAAAAGCAATTCTCTTACCGCATCCTGTTTTTCATGAACAGAAACCTGAAGCTGCAACAGATCTGAATAGGTTTTATCGTAATTGTTATTTTGATGATAGAACTTGGCTTTTTCGCGTAGAAACTCTGCAACTTCCAGGATAGAATCGCTTAACGATTGCTGCACCAAACGGAAGGGGCGTAAGCGGTACACAAAATAACTTAAGCCAGTATACCAAAGGCTACCTATCAGGATCATAACTGCATGTAGCAATACTTCCTGCCATGGGCGTACATCATCAATGCTTAATACCATAATCAGTAAAACCGCGGTACCAACCGATGCAGCTCTAATACCGTAGATGTAAAACATCGAAAATACAAAACTGGATACAGCCAATAAAAAGCCGATAAAATAATGGTTCTTGTTGGTTAACCCCGTTATGATAGAGAAGGTAAAGATGAGCGCAGTAGTAATCAGCATTGCATTTCTTCGGTGCACCATTGGCCCCGGACTATCTACCACACTTACACATAAAGCGCCTAATGATAAAGTCATACCGTACTTTAACATGCCAAACTGGGCAAGAATTAAAGAGGGGAGCAATACACCAATGGTGATGCGGAGACCGTCGGCAAAATACGTACTCAATAAAAAGTCTTGTATATTTCTAATGGGTTGCCTAATCTGCATGATACAAAAATAACATAATAGCGAAGTTTTTTGTTGCGATTAAAATTAAGTTTTTTGCTTTTTTTAAACTTTTAAGCAGAAAATAGGTAATGGTTTGATTAACAAAATATTATGAATTGTTTATAAG
>NZ_JBFTQI010000429.1:0-5114 GCF_056398925.1 Pedobacter sp. 01T416_2 | reverse complement strand
GGATAAATTTCGTACCTTTGCACAAAATAAAATCACATTGTAAGTGATCTTTAAAACTTTTTTATTTAAAATTTAAATCATAGTTGTAGATGATTAACATTACTTTACCTGACGGTTCTGTCCGTCAGTATGAAAAGGGCACTTCTGCCCACCAAATTGCATTGTCAATTTCTGAGGGCTTGGCCCGTAACGTATTAGCCGCTGAGGTTAATGGCGAAGTTTGGGATTCAATAAGACCAATCGAATCTGATTCATCAGTAAAATTATTGACCTGGAATGATACTGCCGGAAAATCGACTTTTTGGCATTCATCAGCTCACTTAATGGCTGAGGCTTTAGAAGCACTTTATCCGGGTACCAAATTCGGTATCGGCCCAGCTATCGAAACTGGTTTTTATTATGATGTAGACTTTGGCGACCGTGAATTTTCTTCGGACGATTTCAAGGCCATCGAAACCAAAATGATCGAACTGGCTAAGCAAAAGGAAACTTTTGTACGCGAAAGTGTGAGCAAAGCTGATGCGGTAAAATATTTTACCGAAAAAGGCGATGAGTACAAATTGGATTTAATTGATGGCCTGGAAGATGGTAAGATTACTTTCTATACCCAAGGTTCATTTACCGATTTATGCCGTGGCCCACATATTCCGAATACTGGTTTTGTGAAGGCAGTAAAACTGATGAATGTAGCTGGTGCTTACTGGCGAGGCGATGAAACCAAAAAACAATTAACCCGTATTTATGGGGTAACTTTCCCTAAGGCGAGCGAGCTTACTGAATATCTTTTAATGATTGAGGAAGCAAAAAAACGCGATCACCGTAAATTAGGGAAAGAGCTGGAGTTATTTGCTTTCTCAGAAAAAGTAGGAATGGGCTTGCCTTTATGGCTGCCTAAAGGAACTGCTTTGCGCGAGCGCTTGGTGAACTTTTTAACTAAAGCACAGGCTAAAGCAGGCTACGAGCAAGTAGTAACACCACATATCGGACACAAAAATTTATATGTAACCTCAGGTCACTGGGAGAAATACGGTAAAGATTCCTTCCAACCAATTAAAACGCCACAAGAAGGAGAGGAGTTCTTCCTAAAACCGATGAACTGCCCTCACCACTGTGAGATTTACAAAACAAAACCTCGTTCTTATAAAGATCTTCCGGTTCGTTTTGCCGAGTTTGGCACGGTTTACCGTTACGAACAAAGTGGCGAATTACATGGGTTAACCCGTGTACGTGGCTTTACTCAAGATGATGCACACTTATTCTGTATGCCAGAACAGGTGAAAGAAGAGTTTAAAAAAGTAATCGACTTGGTGCTTTATGTATTTAAATCATTAGGTTTTGATAACTATACTGCTCAGGTTTCATTAAGAGACCCGGAGAACAAATCGAAATATATTGGTTCTGACGAAAATTGGAGACTATCTGAAAATGCCATTATCGAAGCAGCTGCAGAAAAAGGCTTAAATACTGTTGTAGAATATGGCGAAGCCGCTTTCTATGGCCCTAAGCTCGATTTTATGGTGAAAGATGCTTTAGGTAGAAAATGGCAGTTAGGTACTATTCAGGTTGATTATAATTTACCAGAGCGTTTCGAATTGGAATACACTGGTAGCGATAACCAGAAGCACAGACCAGTAATGATTCACCGTGCACCATTTGGTTCATTAGAAAGATTTATTGCTGTTTTGATCGAACATTGTGCCGGAAACTTCCCGTTATGGTTAAGTCCGGAGCAATTTATTGTTCTTCCTATTTCAGAAAAATATGAAGAATATGCAAAAAAAGTTTTAGATGAACTAAATAATTCCGATATTCGCGGGCTGATTGACTTTCGTGATGAGAAAATCGGTCGCAAAATACGCGATTCGGAAGTTAAAAAGATCCCATACATGCTCATTATCGGTGATARGGAAATGGCAGAAGGAAAAGTTTCTGTCCGCAAACATGGTGAGGGAGATTTAGGCGAAATGACGTTGGAAGAGTTCAACAATTTATTAAGAAAAGAAATAACAGTTTAAATTAAATAGTACAAATTTGGCATTAGGAAGACCAGGATTTAACAGGGGACCACGTCCACCTTTTAAGAAAAAAGAAGCAGAGCATAACATTAATCAGTATATTAAATCGCCCGAAGTGCGTTTAGCTGGCGATAATGTTGAACCGGGGATTTATCCTTTGGCAAAAGCTTTGGCACTTGCTGATGAACTGGAATTGGATTTGGTAGAAATATCTCCAAATGCCGTACCACCAGTTTGTAGAATTATTGATTACAGTAAATTTGTTTACGAGCAGAAGAAAAAGCAGAAAGAAATTAAAGCTAATGCAAAACAAACTGTAATTAAGGAGATCCGTTTTGGTCCTAACACCAACGATCACGATTTCCAGTTTAAATTGAAGCATGCAGTAAGCTTTTTAGAGAACGGTGAGAAAGTTAGAGCTTATGTGCATTTTAAAGGTAGAGCAATTGTTTACAAAGAGCAGGGAGAAATTTTATTGTTAAAATTCGCTCAGGCTTTAGAAGATGTAGGAAAAGTAGAGTTGTTACCTAAGTTAGAAGGTAAACGGATGTTCCTAACAGTTGCGCCTAAAGTAGCAAAAAAATAAAAATAGGTTTATAAATTAAAAAACAGGTTATGCCAAAAATGAAAACCAATTCCAGTGCTAAAAAGCGTTTTTCGCTTACTGGAACAGGTAAAATCAAAAGAAACAACGCATACAAAAGTCACATCTTAACAAAGATGAGCACTAAACGTAAACGTGCCTTAGGTCAAGCAAGTATCGTATCTGATGCTGATATGGGTAACGTTAAACGTATGCTTTGTATCGGAAAGTAATTTATTAATTCACCAGGTATCAGGCTTTAAGTTTCCGGTTAAACGGAACGCCGCTTGCCAAAAAACAACAACAACATGCCACGTTCGGTAAACGCAGTAGCTTCGAGAAGAAGAAGAAAAAAAATCCTTAATCTAGCCAAAGGCTATTGGGGAGCAAGAAGTAAGGTTTATACTGTTGCTAAAAACACAGTAGAAAAAGGTTTGCAATATGCATACCGTGACCGTAAAGTTAAGAAAAGAGAATTCCGCGGATTATGGATCCAACGTATTAATGCAGGTGCTCGTCAGCACGGTATTTCTTACTCTCAATTAATTGGTAAACTAGCTTCTAAAGAAATCGGTTTAAACCGTAAAGTATTGGCTGATTTAGCAATGAATCATCCAGAAGCTTTCAAAGCTGTAATTGATGCAGTAAAATAGAAATTTTCGCTTAGGCGATAATCATATTTAAAAAAGGTCCCGATGTAAAATCGGGACCTTTTTTGTTGTTTGGTTTTGAAAATCTAATATAATCCCAATTCTGCAAGACTGGCAAACTGTAGGCCATCCTGTGCTGAATTTAAAATAACTTTAAAATACTGGAATGTTTTGGCGCTTCCAAACTCAAAGTACTGCGGACCATTTATATTTTGAGCTACATAATTGCTAACAGAAGTGAAGTTTACGCCATCTGTACTCGTTAGTAGTTCAAAGTTTTTCACAGCCCTGCTTAAACCACTTCTCTGTGTTAAACTTAAACCTGTTGCGGTTTTTGAAGCTCCTAAATTAATTACTATAGTATGTGGATAGCTTGTTGCTGAGCTGCTCCATCTCGAATGCCAGTAAGTACTTGCGTTTCCGTCGATTAATCTGATCGCCCTGCCATTTGTAGCACCTTCGCCGCTGGTTTCTTCAGAACTAAATGAAGCAATACTCCACCCTGTTTTGCTTAACTCATTTTTCGTTGAAAAATTTAATACTGGTAAGCCTCCTGAAAAARTATAAGCATAAATCTGTTCGGTTACGGTTCCATTGTCATGTACCAATTTAACTTTCAGTTCGTATGGAATACCATCGGCTTTTTCCTGCAAATCGGCAATTGGCATTACAACCCTAAAGCTATCTGTGCCGATTTTCTTCGATTCCCACGTAATGGCATTATAATCATGGTTTACACCTGTACCTTCATTGTTTACATTCGGATCATTATAGTATAAAATGCTGGTTACATTACCGATTGAAGTAAATTTACCTGATACCACTATAGAAGCCAAAGTGCTGGAGTAGCTGGCGTATATTTTATTAATGCTGCTGGTTACCGAACCGTAATAGGTGTTAGCGTTATTATTGAAAACCTGATTGGCATTTAAAATAGCCGCGTCTGCAGCGGTTAAAAATGTAGGGCTTTTTCCTAAGGTTCCATTACCTGCCCACATTAATGCCATACCTAAAGTTGAGTTTTCAGAAACTTTCTGTCTGTTGTGCGGTAGATTTAATCCATGACCAAGTTCATGTACCATGCCTCCAAACCAAACACTGAAGCGGTTGCCGACGGTAGTGCTTAAGCCAAGATTTGCAATGTCCATTTCTTCATAATCCAGCGCGTAACACCATCTGCCGGTACCATAAAACGGACCTCCGCTTGGTGTACCATCAGTGCCGATAGAATATCTTGGAATAATGATCAAGGTATGATCGCTGGTTTTATCTGCGGGGTGCGCAGCAAAATAAGCGTTTACTTCGCTTGCCACTGCGCCGCTACCTCCAGAATATGGATAACTTGCTTTTGGCAACGTTCCTCTAATGGTTAGGATTTTTACATTTCCTGTGCCATCATCAGCAAGGCCAAATGTTTTATTGCCATAACCATTGCGGTTCATTTCTTGTTTGTACCAATCTTGTGTCCATAATAAAAGATCGCTCAACCTTTTTCTATAACCCGCAAGGGTATCGAGGTCGTTAGGTACAAAATAAACAACATTTACATTGCGGCTTTGGGTAATAATGTTGGTTGTAGCTAATTTTTTGTTAATAGAGAAGGTTTTTTCCTCTGGTTGTAATACTTCGGCCTTTTTACAAGATAGGGCGAACAGGCAGGCACAGAATAGCCCTGTTAAAAGTAAACTGTTTTTTTTCATACGATAATTTTAGGTTTAGGTTGATAATATTTGGAATTGGTTGTTGTTGCTTTTTATATGCTGCACTCAGCCTCTTTACCTAATCTTGTCGATTTTAATGCGAAGATTTTATATCACCATAATTTGCCAGTCTTGGCCACTGTTCCAAACGGCCACTGTTCCAAAC
>NZ_JBFTQI010000428.1:0-5125 GCF_056398925.1 Pedobacter sp. 01T416_2 | reverse complement strand
GGGTTAACATATCCTAAAGGTAAAAATTAAAGGAAGCAAAGCTAATCAGGATTTGCGGGATTTAATGATTTTTAGAATGAAGTTTTCCACCGAAATTTGTGAGTAAGTTTTAAAAAAATGGTAGATATATTTATCAACGATCGACTGATTTGCCATTTATGATCAGCCAGTTGTTGGGAAAAAGTTTTACAAGTCTTTGCTTTTCAGCCTCTGTAATCTCCCCGGTAAGTTCTAATCTTCTAATTTGAATTTTACCCAGTTCGTCAGGAATAGCAATATTTTTAGTGAATTTGATCCTTAGTGTACCTATGCTTTTTAATGCATACAGCTCTTTTGGGATTTCGTTAATATTACTCATTGAAAGATCATCAGCGCTGGTTTTGTTGCCGAAAACAGACGTTTCAGATGGTGCACTGTCTTTATTTACGATAGCCCAGCTCATTTCCGGTTTCATAGTGAAATCTTTATTGTTTTGGGACAAGCCTATAAATCCTGCCCAGATTTCCATATTGTGCTTTGTGTGGAGTACTGCGTCTTCCAGAATAAAAGGAACTTTTACAATTTCCGAAGCCAGATTGTTTACGCTGGTAATTGGTTTTAAACCTGTTTTGTTTCCTTCTTTGGTATAAGGAAAGAACTTTACAATCCAGCCGTCGATTGTATTTACCGTTCCATATTTCTTTTCGGTATGGTATTTTACCATATTCATCCAGAAATCTTTATTTACTTTTCCTTTTTTAGCCGCTATGATTTCTTCGATAATCGGGATGAGCTCATTTGTCCACCAATCTAGTTTGTACCGGGCAAGGTATTTGGTCTTTTCCAGTAATTTTTTCCAATCCTGGGTTGTGCCTTCTATGGTGATTTTCGGAATTCCACAACCAATCATAATCACCTTAAATTCGAAATAAGATTTTACAGCTTCCATAATCGTAACCTGGCTTACAATCTTGGAGGTGGGGGTGGTGGTGGTAAAATCGGAAGTTAAAATGCCGACCAATTTTTTGCCGGTATAATCGTTGATCTGTTCATTAAACTGAGGAAAAATTGAAGCCCAATCGGATTTGGGATCACCAAACCAGATTTTATCTGAAACAACGGTTAAAGTCTTCCTTCCTTCAAAGTTTACCATCTGCGACCTGAGCTCTTCTGCATTTTGAGTGATATGCCGGGCAAAACCCTGGCTGATCAATAACCAGAAAATATCGGGAGAGATCACAAATGGCCTGTGATCTATATATGAATTTAAAATGCCCGTTAGGAAAGGGTGCTCACCATAATAAACCAAACTGTCGGGTAGATTTTCAACATTTCTTTCTACATCTGCCCTCAGCACTTTAAGAATTTCATTAGTAGGAACAACAGGAATAAGTTTTGCTGGTTTCGAAAGTGTTTCAATTTCTACAACTGTTGTTTTCTGGCAAAATGATTTTGTAGAGGTAAAGAGGACTAGGAGTAAAAGTATTTTTTTCATCTGTTTGGCGTCGGTTTAGTAAGGTTTTACTAAACGGATGCTTTTTTGAACTGTTTTCCATAATTATGCCTCTATTTTTCCCAGATAGGAAGCCGGGAATATTATGATTTTTTCTTTTTAACTTTCTCTAAATCTCTTTCTCCTTTAAACTTGGTGATTCTGGTAATCAGATCTAGCGGTAAAGGTTTGTCTAAAGGAAACTGTACTGCTCCTTTACTCCATTTATACTGGGTAAATTCTTCTTTAAATGCTTCAATTCCTGAACCGGTTGGATAAAAGCCAATGTGTTTGGCATAACCCGCAAAATAAACCAGCACCGTGTTTTGTTTAAAGGCGGGCATCCCATAACTGATTACTTCCTTGGCTTCTGGTACGGCTTTGTGTATAGTTTCACGGATTTGCTGTAATAGCTTTTGCGTTTCTATTGGGAAATTAGCAATGTATTGATCAATGTTTTCTGGTTTGGGCTGTTCCATGGTCGGTGGTTTTGTAAGCTGAATTTACAAAATTTCTTAAAAACCTATTCGCTGATCTGAATATCGTATTTCTGTAAAAGGCCTGCGATGCCCGATTTTGAGAATCTTGCTTTTTTAATCCTATTGTTATCCGGATCGATAGAATAGTTGTATGCGGTCCTAAAATCTGCTTTTTCGATAATGGTCCTATCAAAAGTTGCGTTTAATAAATCGCTGTTATCGAGTACTGCGCTGGTTAAGTCGCATTCGGAAAAATCTACCTCGTGCAATTGTGAATTTTTGAAGTTCGTTTTCTTAAGCTTCAGTTTGTAAAAAGAGGAATGGTCTAGTTTACAATTACCGAAAGAGAATGCCAGCCCAAAATCATTGCAGTTTTCGAACCTTAATCCGAGCATTTTACAGTCTTGAAAGTTTACATCAATAAATGAGGTTTTGGTAAGGCTTGCCAGACTTAAGTTACAGGAGATAAATTCGCAGTCTAAAAGCTTAACGCCGCTTAAATCTGAACTGGAGAAATCACAATTGATGAATTTACAGTTTTCGTATTCTGCTTTTGGCAGTGCCCGTAAGGTAAAATCGGCTTTTTCGAAGGTTTGATCGGCTATGTATTCGGACATGGAAGGAGTTTCTTTGTGCAACGAATATAAAAATTATCACGTATTTTTTTTGCTTTGAGCAGGAAACTGAATTGAGTTTCTTATACAGGCCATGGTTCACTAAACCTGACAGAAATGGAAATACTTTTTGGTATGCCCTACAGGAAATATTGCTTCGCCGTTCCCCCTCGCAATGACGATAAATGGAGTAGCTAACCGGCCAAAAAGATTGCAATGAATGGCGGGGCTGATGAAACCGAAGGATTACTGAACATAAATTTTCGAATATTTGCCAGGGAAACGCAGAGGACACGGAAAAGGGGAAATAAAAAAATCCCCCAAATTGCTTTGGAGGATTTATATGTTTTGGTCTTCGACTATGCTCAGACTGACAATTTTATTTTTTAACGTACATTACTTCTTTTACCGCTTTAACCACACGTTCAGCATTTGGTAAGCTTGCTGCGATTAAAGTTGGTGAGTATGGAAGTGGAACGTCGGCACAGGTGATACGTAAAACCGGTGCATCTAAATAATCGAATGCATGTTTTTGTACCATGAAAGCAATCTCTCCAGAAAGAGATGCCAAAGGCCATGCCTCTTCTACAACAACCAAACGGTTTGTTTTCTTAACAGAAGCGATAATGGTATCATAATCGATAGGACGTACAGTACGCAAATCGATCACTTCAACGTTGATTCCTTCTTTAGTTAATTCTTCTACCGCCGGGTTTACAACGCGAGTTAACATTTTACCGAAGGTTACGATGGTTACATCGGTACCTTGTTTGGTTACATTTGCTTTTCCTAATTCGATATAGTACTCTTCTGCAGGAACATCGCCTTTATCGCCGTACATTACTTCAGATTCCATGAAAATAACCGGATCCTGATCTATAATTGATTGCTTTAATAATCCTTTTGCATCGTAAGGAGTAGCTGGAACTACCACTTTTAATCCTGGTGTATTTGCAAACCAGTTTTCGAAGTTTTGAGAGTGTTGTGCACCTAATTGACCTGCGTTACCTGTTGGGCCACGAAAAACCATAGGGCATGAGAACTGACCACCGCTCATTGATAAAATTTTAGCAGCACCGTTGATAATCTGATCGATAGCTACTAATGAGAAGTTAAAAGTCATAAATTCCACAATTGGAATAAGGCCTGCTGTTGCTGCACCAGTTGCAATACCTGCGAAACCTAGTTCGGCAATCGGGGTATCGATAATGCGTTTCGCACCAAATTCGTCAAGCATACCCTGACTTACTTTGTACGCACCGTTATATTCTGCTACTTCTTCACCTAATAAAAAAACGCGGTCATCTTTACGCATTTCTTCGCTCATGGCTTCGCGTAGTGCTTCTCTAAATTGGATTTCTCTCATTGTAAATTTTAATAACGGTGGCAAATATAATTATTAATCGCTTTGAAACCAAAGGCTAAAATGCCTATGTTTTGTAATAATTATAGGCAATCTGCCTAATTATTCAGTCTTTTTGAGGCGGTATTTTTTGTTTATCTGTTAAAAGAAGAAATAATATTGGGCAATTGTGTTTTTGATTAGCTTATTGTATCAAAGCTCATGCTTTTTCCGAAATATCTTCTTCAAAATGAATAATATTATTGCTATCGTATAAAAAGAAGACTGGTGCATAATAGATCTCTCCGCTCCGCCATGCTCCGGTCGAGATGACGCCCCTTTTTATTAAAAGCCTTATTTTTTACCATGATTTAATGATTTGGGTTCAATAAGCCATAAATTTCGCTATCCAGAAATTGGCCCCTGAAATAATAATCTTGTTTAAAATGTGCTTCTTTTACAAATCCGTGTTTAATAAGTATTTGCCTTGAGGCATCGTTTTCGACATTAATGTTGGCGCTGATGCTGTGTAGATTAACCTCTTCAAAGCCAAATGCAATTGATCGCTTTAATGCTTCCGAAATAATTCCTTTTCTCCAATAATCAGGATGGAGCATGTAACCAATTTCAGCCCTGTGGTTAGCAAAATCAGTGCGCCAATAACCTACAGATCCGATCATTTGTTCAGGGTTTTCTTTTAAGGCAATTACCCAAGCCAGGTTATCGCCATTTTCGTAACCATTTCTAAAACGTGAGATAAAATCTTTGATCTCAAAAATATCTTTGGGCCTTTCTCTGTCAATATATTTCATTACCGTTTCATTGGTACGCATGGCAAAAAGCGCTTCGGCATCAGCAAGATCGTGTTCACGGAGAATTAAACGTTCAGTTTCGAGTATGGGGAATTTTGTGAAATTTAAGGTTAGCATTTTTAAAGATCTTCTTTTTCTAAGATAAATCCATACTTGTCTTCAAATTCTTTGACTTCAGATTCAAAAGATTTTTTGGTGTGATGAATTTCTTGATTTTTAATATAATTGGTAACCGCTTGCAAACCAGATTCACTAACGGATACGGCAAAATAGTCATCTTGCCACATAAAAGGTATGTCTGTTAGCATATTTTTATTGATCCAAAATGATGATTCACCTTTTATGAGCTGAGCTACTTTTGCAATTGTTTGTCCTCTTCCTAGAGATATTAGACAGTGTATATGTTC
>NZ_JBFTQI010000427.1:0-5132 GCF_056398925.1 Pedobacter sp. 01T416_2 | reverse complement strand
AGTTAACCATTTATTCCTGCAAATTTAAAAGGAATTGATTAAATGAATGTATTAGTAAATCAGCAATATTTAAATTTAAAAAGAGGCTGTATCATAAATTTCGAATTATCATCCTGAAGGTTAATTTATTGTATAAAAATCGATACGAATAACTGATTTTTTTTTGCAAATGTTAAGTTACGAGGGATCGTCATTCCCAACTTGATTGGGAATCGTAATGCAAGCGCTTTAAGATTCCCGCCTGCGCGGGAATGACGATTATTCTATTTAAGTCTGTCAATGGTAGCCTGTCGAAGAACTTAATTAAATAAACCTTTAATGTGTTTCGACAGGCTCTCCGTAGGAGTCCTTTGGACGACATGACAAAATCTGAGAAGAATTGTCTTTATGATACAACCTCTTCTTTATTTCTCGGTTCTTTTAGAAAGAAAAACCTACCCCTAATGAGAAAACTTTATTTTTAAAGGTAATCTCATCCGAAAGATCTGTATCTGCTATACTGCTTAGACCTAATCCGTAGCCTGCATGAATATTAAAACCATTGTTTAATTGGTAACCAGCTAAAAAGTTTAGACCAAAATCAGTTCGTTTAAATTCCGATTCTGCCTCGCCAAATTTGATATCTTCTTTTACCGACCCATATTTACCATTTGCGCTTAAGGCGTAAGCAACGTACGGTCCGGCACCAAGAAACACCTTACCAGCGCTTCCTACTTTAAAATTCGCCAATAGGTTTACCGGTAACTCCAGATATTTAAAGTTTAATGTTGCCTCTTCAGTGGTTGCAATGTCATTATCTTCGAAATCCATATCACCGCTGGCCAGTTTTGTTCCTTTGTTTATAAAAGTTAAACCAGGTTGAATTGAAATTACATCAGACAGTACGAATTCGGCCGTACCGCCAACATAATAAGATGTTTTTGCATCAAAACTTACCGATGCGTTTCCTGATGATATGGTCATGTTTGGAAAGGCCACCCCGGCTTTCACGCCAAAAATTACAGGTTTGTTTGTTTGAGCTGAAGCTGCAAAGCCTAAACCTGCAACTGTTAATAAAGATAATACTAGTTTTTTCATCTGATTTTGAGAGTTGTTTTTGAAAATTATTTTTTAGTTTCCGTGCTTTCGCCTATACGGCTAAAACAGTACAATAATAAATAAACTAATTTGATAGTTAAAATTATTTTGTAACCGATGAAACCTTAAATAGCTGATAAACAACAAAGCCCCCAATTTCTTGGAGGCTTCTAAATAAATTATGGTTTAATACTATAAACCGAATGCAAAAGCAGCACGTAAGCCAATAAAGCCTGTAGAACCACCATTTCCTGACCAATTTTCGTAACGTAAACCGAAATCTAAACTAGATTTATCGGCAACAGAAAATGATGCGCCTAAAGTTGGTGCAACTGCAAATAAAGTACTACCACCTGTTTCAGTGCTAATTGCCGCACCTAATTCGCCAGCGCCATAAAAGTTACCACCAAAATAGTATTTAGCACCAGCTTTTAACGGGATAACACCATAACTCGTTTTTGCCCCAATAGACTTTAAAAAATCTTTTGCATCTCCTGTAGCCATTAATGATAAATAACCAGCTGAACCAGTTAAATTTAAATCCTTAGCCACTGGATGTTCGTACTGCAATGAACCGCCTACGATTAAGGTATTTGAATTTTTTTCTGTCGGTAAACCAAATTCAGCACCAATGCTTAGTTTTTGAACTGCTCCTTCTGTTTGAGCTGAAGCTGCAAAGCCCAGGCCTGCAACCATTAATAAAGAAAGTAATACTTTTTTCATGTGATTTTTATTTATTGTTCGTTAATTATTTGCATTTATAGACAAGCATGATGCCAAAAACGTTACAAATAAAATAAAAAAGACAAAATACAAATAACAAATAACTGATATACAGACAATTAAACACAAACTGAATTTATTCCAAATAGTTGTAATCGGTGATAAAATGTCTGAATAACTGTATGTTTATCACGAATAATTGAATTAAAAACAATAATTTGTCCTCTTAATTACGAGTTATAATCTAAATATATATGCAAATCTAATTCCAACAAAACCTTTGGTATTGGTCTTATTTAAATCGGACAACTCATTTTTACCCGTCCATGCTTCATATCTGATCCCTAAATCGAGTTTATTTTCGCCAGATAGCTTAAATTGATTCCCTATACCAGGCGACCAAACAAATAAAGTTTTTTGCCCATTATTTAATGGCAATGCCGCCCCTAACTGCCCTTCGGCGTAAAAACTTTCTCCCAGCTGATATTTCAAGCCAGCTTTAGCGGGTATATAGGTTAAATCCTGAACCTTAAAAAGCTGATTTCGCTTACCAAAAAAATTCATAAAACCTCCGTTTAAGGATATGGCAAAATCAGCAGCTATTGGGAAATCAGCTTTTATTGATGCACCTAAACCTATTCCAGATAAATTAACGAAGTTTCCCGATGGCAAACCTATTTCGGCACCAATACCAATATTAGGGGTATTTTGGGCTTTCAATATAACAGGTGTTAAAAATAGAAGAACTATTAAGGCATTTTTTATTTTTTGGCAAAGCATGAATTAAGCAGTAAGTTTTCTAAAAATATCTTCTAATGATTGCTGTTGGTGCATTTTTTTTAGGCCTTCGAGTGAATCTTTCGCTACGATTTTACCTTTGCTAATGATGATGATGTCATCGCAAATGGCTTCAACCTCTTGCATAATGTGGGTAGAGATGACAACCGTTTTAGCAGCACCTAATGTTTTGATCAGCTGCCTAATATCAACCAATTGGTTCGGGTCTAAACCAGAAGTAGGCTCATCTAAAATTAAAACCGCAGGATTATGGATTATCGCCTGAGCCAAACCTACCCTTTGACGGTACCCTTTGGATAACGCACCGATTTTTTTATGTTGCTCTGGTGTTAAGCCTACCATTTTGATGACTTCATCAATCCGTGCAGGTAAATTGGTAAGGTTATACGTTTGACCAACAAAATTTAAAAATTCCTTTACGTACATATCAGCGTAAAGCGGTGTATTTTCAGGCAGGTAACCAATATGCTTTTTAGCTTCAATGGCATCGTAAAGAATGCTTTTACCAGAAATTTCAGCCTCACCTGAGGTAGGCTCTAAATAACCGCTAAGCATACGCATGGTTGTAGATTTACCAGCTCCATTAGGGCCAAGAAAACCCAAAATACGACCTGGCCTGGCTTCAAAGCTAATCGAATCGACCGCCTTTTGCTTATCGTAATGTTTAGAAAGATTTTTAACTGAAATACTCATTTTGTGTTTTTTACCACAGATTTGCACAGACACAGATTTCATAATTGGTTAAACCGATCTGTGTTCACCCTTTCCATCTGTGGTTAATTTATATGCGCTGAACTTAATTTTTTATTATACCTGAACTTATCCAGTTCTTCTGATGCCTGTGGTAAATTATCGCCCGATAAAATATCTGCACCATTGTTAACCAGATGATAATAAACATTTTTTACCGGACTGGCAATGGCGCTTTTATCGATATTCCCCATGGTGCCTAAAATAGTGGTAATGCCTTTGTTGTGCAGGTATTGGTACAATTCTTTATCCGGAGCAGAAACACCAACAAAAGCTACAATACGGTTATAGGGTATGCCCAAGCTATTTAAACGTTTCAATTCTGCTTTCTTTTGAATGGAAGCTGAAATCATGAGTTCGGGTGCCAATTGATGTACCTCCTTGGCCTGATAGGCAGTATAAGTAATGATTATTGAATTACTTTCTACTTTATATTGTCTTACCTTTTCGATCACTTTGGCATAAGAAACACCCTTTTTCAAATCGATGGTTAATAAAACTTTTCCTTTGCTCCAGCTTAATACACTATCCAAAGTCGGGATTTTAAATTTTGTTTCTTTGCCCTCATCGTCTTTAAGATTGAAAGCCTTTAATTCTTCGTAAGTATAATTGCCAATCGGCCCTTTTCCTGTCGACGTACGATCGAGCTGATCATCGTGCATAATCACCATTACCGAATCTTTACTGTAAGCAATGTCGAATTCGATAATTACTGGATTATAGGTAGTCGCATTATCGAAAGTTTCGATACAGTTTTCAGGAAAACCAGGCATTAGACCTCCACGATGGGCACTGACTAATGGAAAACGATTTTCTGGCGACCATTTTAAGAATTGATATAACTCCGTTGGTGTATTAAACTTAATATATTGATGGCTTTTTTCTTCTGGTTTGCATGAGGTAAAAACTGCAACCATAACCAAAAACAGCAAATGATGGAATTTCATGCTTCAAAAGTAAGGTTAATTGGTTAATTGTTGAAATCTGATAATCGCGCTATCATATCAGTTTACCATTCATACTTTCAAATAATTAACCTTTACGCAAAGCCATTTTTGATGGCAAAAACAGCCAATCCAACCCGCGTTTTAAGTTCGAGTTTTTCGCATAACTGATCGCGATAGCTTTCAACAGTACGTGGGCTACAGAACATTTTATCGGCTATTTCCTTATAATTAAGCTCGGTAACGGTGTATTTTAAAAACTCTTTCTCCCGATCTGAAATTTTGATCTCAGCATCTTTGGTTTTATTTAGGCTGGAGAAAATGATTTTTGATGCCCAGTCAGGGTAAAAAAATCCGTTGATATTCAATTTTGTGAGCGCGTTTTCGAGCTCTACCGGATGCGCATTTTTTAACAGATAGCCTTTGGCACCGTTGCTAACCATTTTAATCACACTTTTCTCTTCACCCTGCATACTCAGGGCCATTACTTTTACCTCCGGATGGTGTGCAGTTACCCAGGTTACGGTTTCAAAACCATCCATAATGGGCATACTGATATCTAAAAGTAAAATATCGGGGATTTTATTGCTGTTTTCGAAGTTTTTAATCAGCTCTTTTCCGTTCTCACAAACATACATCACCTCAAATGCTGCAAAATTATCTATAATGCCCTGAAGTGCCTTTGCAATCAGGATATGATCATCAACAATAGCTATAGTTTTTTTCATGCCGGGCCATTTAAAATAATAGTAAGTGTAGTGCCTAAATCGGGTTTGCTTTCTAAATTAAATTGTCCACCGATAATTTCGGCTCTTTTTTTCATGTTTTTTAATCCTATAC
>NZ_JBFTQI010000426.1:0-6956 GCF_056398925.1 Pedobacter sp. 01T416_2 | reverse complement strand
GTTCAGCGATACCGTCTTGTTGATGCAAAATCAGGCCGATGCCAAAGAGATAAGGCTAATCACAGAAATTAAGGGGATAGGCAGCTTAAACAGCGATCAAAATTTATTGCTGATTATCTTACGCAATTTGGTGCAGAATGCAATCAATCATGCTTTTAACCGAACAACAATTTATTTAAGGGCAGGTTTAAATCAAAACAGCCAGATTTATATCGCTGTAATTAATCAAGGTGGGGTAATCCCTGCTGATCAGATCCAGGCGTTAATAGATAATAAGCAGGTAAAAAGCAAATCATCTGGTTATGGGTTATTGATTGTTAAGGAGCTTGCCTTAAAAATTAATGCAGCATTTAACATCAGCAGCGGTATCGAAAATGGCACCGAAATTACCTTGGTTTTTTAAAACTAGAGAGGGTTGATCGAAAGATTATTTTTATGGCTTTCGTAAGGGAATGACCTAAAATGGTCTTCATCTTCCGTAATAGTGGGTATGGTACCCGAAAACTGTTTAAAGTCGCGGATGAGGTGCATGTGGTCGAAATAGCCACAATGAAACGCGATCTTGTTCCATGATAGATTTGGATGTTGTTCTTTAAGTTTATAGGTGTTAGAAAATCTAATTAAACGCCCAAACATTCGCGGTGAAACACCAATTTTATGGTTACATAGCCTCTCAAACTGCCGCAGGCTTAAACAGGCGAGAGAGGCCGTCTGCTCTATGGTCAGGTTACCGCCCGACCGGATAAAAATATCAATGGCCCGATCGAAGGGAGAGGCTGCAGCTAAGCTGTTCAGTTTTTCCTTCAAAAAGGACTGAATAATATCATTTTGTATAGGGGCCGAACTTGCTTCTGCCAACTGTTCGCTTAATATAGCTGCATAGTTCCCTAAAAATAGTTTTGCATCATAACAGGTGTTCAGCACTTCATTCTGAGGTACGTTTTCCATCAAACTGTTCCAGCCGATAGGCTTAAATTGCACACAGACCGCCCGGTGTTTTTTGCCGAGATTCATGATCGTAGAAAATAAATGGAAGCTGGCCAGAATCACGTTTTCTCTTTCCACCAATTGCCCGTTTTCATAAGCGCTGATTTTGTCTTCGAGTATAAAACATAAGCAAGACCTGTAATCGGGAACGATTGTGATCTCTTTAATGAAATCTTCGTTGAAATTGAGGTCTATAACAATAATGCTCTCTACATATTGTTGCAGACTTGGTTCAGGCATAAAATAGGTAAAACCCATAATATTTTGACCTTTTAAGGTGAGAGGTTAAGGATAATATTTACAATATCCAAGTTAAGCATTTATATCAGAATTTTACACTTCTCTTTAAATAACATGCATTTGCTTGAGGTTGTCGTGTTTGTACTATGTGTCAAACCTCATTCTGGGATAAATTTGATCTGTGATCGTGTGGATTACAAATGCCAGGCAAACCCTTTACCGATTATTTCGTTCCGTTCATCGATTAGGTTCCAAATTGTTGTGTATTGAGCAATATCTTCAATCAATCAAAAATTACCCTTATGAAAAATTTTTACGCTTTCTTAATCATCTGCCTTATTGCTATCTTATTTAATTCGTGTTCTGAAACTGGATTGGAAGGACCAGAAGGCCCAGCCGGACCACAAGGAGTGGCAGGAAATGCTGGCCCGTTAGGCGCTGCAGGCAAAGATGGCAGCATCATTTATAGTGGAACAGGTACACCTCCGACAGTACTTGGCGCAAATGGCGATTATTATTTAGATCGGGCAACAGGAAACCTTTACGGACCAAAAATAGCTGCTGGCTGGGCTACGCCAATTACTTTAATGGACCAAAAACAGCCACGGGCTGGGGCATCCCGATTTTATTGCGTGGTGCTGATGGTGCACAAGGCCCAACAGGCGCTGCAGGTAAAGATGGCAGCATTATTTATAGTGGTTCGGGTGTTCCAGTTGCTACAGTAGGAGCCAACGGAGATTATTACTTAGATAAAACGACGGGTAATTTATACGGACCAAAAACCGCTGGGGCTTGGGGTACACCAATTGTACTGAAAGGCACTAATGGTATAAACGGGGCTAATGGCACTAACGGAACTGATGGTACGAATGGAGCTAACGGCACAAATGGGGCTAATGGTACGAACGGCACCAACGGTACAAATGGTAGTACAACCTTAAGTGGAAATGGCGCACCCGGATCAACTGCTGGTGTAACTGGCGATTATTATTTAGACAAAACCAATTATTTATTATACGGCCCTAAAGATAATACAGGCTGGGGTGTTCCTATTCTTTTGCGTGGCGCAGCTGGGGCTCAGGGACCTACTGGTCCGGCAGGTGCCGATGGAACTGTTATTTATAGTGGAGAAACTGCCCCGGATCCTAATTTGGGGAAAAATGGAGATTTCTACATTTCAAGGCTTCCGGTTATGATTTATGGCCCTAAAACAGCTCTTTTTGGTTGGGGTGACGGTACCAATTTAAAAGGTGCGGATGGAATTAATGGTGCAAATGGCACAAATGGAACTAATGGTACCAATGGAAATAGAATTTTAAGCGGAGGCAGTTTTCCGCAAAATACATTAGGTAACGATGGTGATTTTTACATAGACTTAACAAGTTATGTTATGTATGGCCCTAAAACAGGTGGCGCTTGGCCTTTTCCGGGTACATCTTTAAAAGGTGCAGATGGGAATGCTAATGTAGTCTCTTTAGAAACGCCCGATAATGTAACCTTTAACTGGAGTGGTGAAGGTGCTAATTTCAATACCTATGCTTTAAAGAAACATGGGGTCTCATTTAACGATACTACATCGGTATTTAACATCCCCGCCATACATTTAACTGCTGTAAATAAAGGTATTGTAATGGTGTATATGCGAAAAACAGAAACACCGGGTGTTTATAGCTGGAAACAGTTGAACTATACAGATTTAAGCCAAAATCCAAATCAAAATTTAATTTATAGCTATTCGTTGAGGGTTGATGCAACTACCGCAAAAGTTAGGATTTCATTTTATAATGGATTTGGTTCAACTTTCACTGCCTATCCAGTTGATAAGGTTAGGATAGTCATCATTCCACAAAGTACAACAGGGGTGTTAAGTATAAATCCTAATAATACACCATTGTTGCAGACCATGCAAAAGCTCAATCTAAATGACAAGGATTTTAAAGCATTAAAGTGATCACATTCATGTAGCTGATTAAAAAGTTGCTGATTATTCTTTATTCCAACAAACGTAGAATTTATGAAACGTATATCACTTTTAGTGTTGTTTTTATTCGCTGCCTGTTATTTGGCTAAGTCGCAAGATTTAGGTCAAATAGCAAAGCAAAAGCCATTTGTCATTAACGGTACCGTTGGCCTCGGGCTTGGCACATATAATGTAAATGGAATTCCGGCCAGACAAAGGGATTTCTCTTATATTTTTAATGGAGCACCAACTTTAACCGTTTACGGTATATCGTTCCCATTTTCTATTGTAGTTAGCGATCAACAACGGAGTTATACGCAACCCTTTAACCAGTATGGCATTAGTCCGACTTATAAATGGGCCACCTTTCATGCGGGCTGGCAAAGTTTAGAATTTTCGCCATTTACCTTGGCCGGTCATAATTTTTTGGGTGGAGGCATAGAACTTAATCCTGGCAGATTAAGGTTTGGATTTATTTACGGTCGGTTTAATAAAGCGATAGAAGAAGATCTGAATCAGCCGCTCGCTTTGGCACAACAGGCCGCGTACAAGAGAACAGGTTACAGTGCCAAATTGGGCTGGGGTACTGAACGTAACCATGTGGATCTAATTTTTCTGAATGCCAAAGACCATGTAGGTTCTCTAAGCGCTACACCAATTTCTACTGAGTTAAGCCCATCAGAAAATATGGTGCTGGGCATTTCTTCAAAATTTAGTTTTCTGAAACATTTTGTTTTTGATATGGATGTTTCAGGCAGTATCTATACCCGAAATGTATTATCGGATACCGTTAAAAACTTAAAGTTGGATAAAGTTGATTTTATTAAAAACCTGATTACGCTCAATTCCTCTACCCAATTATTAACAGCAGCACAAACCAGTATTGGTTACAATGCCACCAGCTACAATGTAAGATTCAGGTACCGTAGGGTAGATCCTGATTATAAAAGTATGGGCGCTTATTATTTCGAAACGGATGTACAGAATTATACGGTTGAGGGAATGTTGCGTTTAATGAAGGGCCAGTTGCAATTGGGTGGAAGTTTTGGTCTGCAAAATGACAACATCCTGCACGATAAATCAGTCCGGTCTAACCGAAAAATTGGCGCTGCGAATATCTCGTTCAATAAAGCTGATTATGGTGCAGACCTCCGCTATACCAATTTCGGGATCACACAAGATCGGGGATTAAACCCCATTATAGATATGTTCCGTGTGGCCAGAACCAATCATAATTTAAGTGCCATGTTACGTTATAATATTAATAACGAAAGTATTACCCATGGTTTTGTACTCGTCGGCAATCTGCAATCGCTAGTCGATTTAAATGAATTAACGAAGCCCAATAGCAAATCGAACAGTAAAATGGCCAATTTATCTTATCAGTTCGGTCTGCCCAAAAAATCTTTTAGCGCCAACGCCAATTTAAGTTATACGGTAGCAGAAGTAACTTTTGGCAAAACCATTTTTTATGGACCAACATTAGGCGTTAGCCAAGCGCTGGATAAAGGTAATTTGGGCTTAAGTGCTTCGGTTAGCTATCAATCGCAACGCAATAACAACATCGATGCCGGGAATATTTTTAATGTAAATTTTAACAGTTCTTATCGCCTTGGCAAAAGAAATGCGGCCAATTTAACGCTCAATTATTTAAAGAGCAATTCAAAAGATGTAACGCTTCCTTCATTTAACGAATTGAGGTCAAATCTTGGTTTAACACATTCCTTTTAAATTTTAACATCAATTGCTATGACTAAGTTCTCCCCAATTATAAAGCGTTTTAAAGGAAGCACAACTTTGCTTTTGATTGCCTTTTTAATGATGGTTTCATGTGGTTTGTTTGCACAAGTTAACATCAATGTTAGCATTTCGCCGCCCTATTCGCCTTTTTATGCAGATTATGCTGGCCAAAATGCATCCAAAGTATTATTGATTGTACAAAACCTAACCTCAACCCAGAAAAAAATTAAGCTGACTGGTCAGTTAAGTGGAGATAATGGCATCACAATCTCCACTAAGTCAACTTATACTCCTTTACAGCCAATCATTTTAAATCCAAATGAAACCAAACAACTCAACGGACTGGCTTTAAAAGATATTTTCGATTTAAACACACTAAATGTATATGGAATTGATAAAGTAAAGCTGGTGCGGACCTCGCGTTTGCCAGAAGGCAATTACACTTTTTGTATCCAGGCAGTAGATATGGCCAATAATCAGGTCATTTCTACAGGTGCACCACTGGGCTGTTCATCCATCAGCATTATTTATCCGGATGCCCCGTTTTTGATGAACCCTTCACCGAATGTTTCGGTGCCGGCCATTAAAACAATGTCATTCAGCTGGGGGAACAACGTTATCTTACCAATGGGAATGGAATATACTTTACAGGTTGCCGAAATGCCTGATGTGAAAACAGATCCTAACCAGGTTTTAAATTCAACTTCTTTCCCTGTCATCAACAGAAAAATATTTACCGTTACCAGTACACCGCTTTTACCATCAGATCCACCATTAAAAGAAGGTAAACGTTATGCCTGGCGGGTAATTGCTACAGATCCGAGTGGAAAAATAGTTTTTAAGAATAATGGAATAAGCCGTGCCAATGAGTTTAGGTATGGAGAAAATCCTTATATCACCTCAACACTTCAGTTAGATACGCCCAAAGCAAATATCGCCATTAAAAATTTAGATGACTTAAAGTTTAACTGGACTTTCACCGATAATTCTTCCAAAAATGACAATGTTGGTTTTTATGACGGGCCAGTTGCCATGAAACAAAACAATTTTGGCGTTACTGCTAAATACGAATTGCACATTACTAAAGTAAAAAATGCAGAAGATTTAGCGGCCGAAAAGAAAGCAAATTTGACTAAAGGATTGGGCGGTAACAAGCAAAATGCAGCAAAAGATAACGGCATTTTTATTCCTGTAAATAAAGAAACTATAGATTTTAAATCATCGCCAGCAATGGCTGCATATATAAAAGATGGTAACAATTATACCTGGCAAGTAAAGCATATAGCGACTGGTGTATTATCAGAAGAAAGAATATTTACAGTAAAATCCGAAAAAAATATTACAGATTATACAATCGCCTTATCAGGCACTTTGCAGTATAATTTTTATGATAATTATGCAACAGGCTTTAACAAAATAAAACAAGATAAAGAGCTAAAAATCAAACTCGAAACGCAATTGCAGAATGCAAAATCTAAAGCTGAGTTAATGAAAATAAAAGCAGAACTTGATAAAAATGTTGTTTTAACAGAGCTGGAAAAAGGTTTTCCTGTGGCTAATAAAAATGTACAGATATTAAAAGTACAATTGTTGGCACCAGTTTTTAAAGTAACCAAAAGTGTTAAAGTGATGGAAAACGGTGTCGAAAAAATATATTCAGAGGAGCAGGATAGCATTGCATCGGTAAGCGATTTATTAACCTACCCTTATGGCGCACCAACAATTCCATCGGCAACAGTTGTAGCAACAGGTAAAACCGATGCAATGGGTAATTTAACCGATGGAAAAGGCAGTTTAAAAATCGATGTCCCAATTAACCAAGCTCAATTTAAAGTTTCAGAACCCCTAACTATATCGGGTAAACGCTACGCTTTTGTAGAAGGTTTAGTGGTGAAAATAGACGATAATCACCTGTCAGATCCAAATTGGTTTGTGGTACCTAATGCAAATAATAGAAGCATTACCTTAACCGAAAACACAGTTGAAGCATATAGTTATAAAGTAAATACCAAGCTAACTACCACAGCGC
>NZ_JBFTQI010000425.1:0-5144 GCF_056398925.1 Pedobacter sp. 01T416_2 | reverse complement strand
TGGCTCCACTATTATGGATTAGAAAAATGGCACCACCTATTAATACAATGCTCATCGAAATAATTACACCCGCACGCAGAAGCGTACCCAAAATTACCTGAATATCCTTATCGTTTAGGTTTTCTTTTCCTGTTGTACGCATTATAATCCGCTTATTCCTTTATAAATCATCTGTAATGCCAAGAATACAACAACTACGGCAAATATCATTTTGAGCTTATCGGTTTTGGCTCTTAACAAAATTTTTGAGCCAATAGTTGCGCCAGTTAAAACGCCGATACATACTGGCATGGCAATGCCCGGATCGATCTGGCCACGATGTAAGTAAACCACCGCACTGGCAGCAGCAGTAACCCCCATCATAAAATTACTGGTTGTTGTTGATACCTTAAATGGCAAACGCATAATGTTATCCATCGCGATTACTTTTAATGCCCCACTCCCAATACCGAGCAAACCCGATAATGTTCCGGCAAAAAGCATCATTAAAAAACCTCCCGGAACATGTTTTACCGCATATGGATGATCTACACCTTTATCTGGATAAGATCCATTGAGTTTAAAAAAATTGGCCCATTTATCGGTATTATCTAAAGTAGTATGATCTACCTTTTTCTTTAGCGTCATGATGGCCGAAAAAATCAGGATACAGCCAAATAGAATAGCAATATAATTGGCATTGAGATAAACGGCTACAATTGCACCGCACACCGCACCTATTGTGGTAGCGATTTCTAAAAACATTCCAATTCGGATATTGGTAATCCCTTCTTTTACATAAGCTGCTGCCGAACCCGAAGAGGTTGCAATAACAGAAACAATTGATGCACCTATAGCATAATGGATATCAACCCCTAAAGCTAAAGTGAGCAATGGAATAATAATTACTCCCCCACCCAAGCCCGTCAGCGAACCCAATAATCCGGCTAAAAAAGCACCTAATAAAATGATAATGGTAAACAGCAATACCGACATGCGGGCAAATATAATGCACTCTTTTTGGGTAAACGAAGAATTAAGGGAATAAAATAAAGTCTATATGTTATATGGATAAATAGAATTTTGAAGCAATGATTGAATGAGTGAATATAGCATCTGCTCATTCAATCATTCTCTCATTCAAAATTCAATCATTAACTATGACTTGTAATAAAGTTTACTTTCCTTATTCAAATCAACACCCCGAAAACTTTCAAGTACTTCGAAAGCAATTTGCCGAACAGTTTCGGGTATTGGGTCGATAGTTGATTTGTTGCCTTCGGCATCTTTAACCGTCCAGCCTGAAGTATTTAGCACCAAAGGCTCAGTACTGGCTAATGATTTAATTATTTTAGCCCTCGTAAAAGCAATCCCGTCCGAATCAACAATCACTTTTTTATTGTTCCACCAGTTTTCTTGCGATACCCTTATTAAAACAGAACGGTCTAACCCAGCAACATACGCCCATCCCTTTCCAGTACGATGTGCCAGTTTCAACAAGCCGATAAAATTAGTAAGGCTCTTGAAATCATAAATCTCCGAACTGCAATACATATCGAGATGATTTAATTTAAGCTGGCTCACCAATGCTTTTGCTTGATCGGAGTTATGAAAAATCACGACGATTTTTTCGGCAATTGATGGAATAACAACATCAGTTCCTTTATCGTACTCCCCACAAAGTATTTCTATCTCTATTAATTGTTGTTGCAACAACGAAACCAGATCAGGTTTATTCAGAATGATCTTCATCCCTAATAGTTACTTGCCTAATCGCTTAATCATTTCCGCACTTAAATCTCTTCCATCATTTAAACGGTTGGCGAAGAATGATTTGGCCGCTTCGAAATGTTCTTTGTAACCTTTTAAATCGCCATAGCCAATAATCGATGCCCATTCGTGCACCGCGGTGTGGAATTCTAAATCATCGCCACGGATAGATTTATCATACAAAGCAGTATTAATCGACTCCTCTAACATTGCTTCATTTTTGAAAAGATATTCGGCAATGCCCAGCCTCAATTTAAAAGGTGGCGTTTGGCAGATCAGGTTATCGTAAGGGTTTACGCCCATTTTATACCAGGCATATACCATGCTCAGCAAACTTAAATGCGAATTTGGTTTCTGTTTATGGCTGGCATCCGATAGGCTGAATTCTTTCATGATGTTATCATCCAACAGTAAAAGCGAACGGCTTTCGTGAAAAACGAAATCGCGGGCCGCATAAATCTTTTCCCTAAACTCCGCCTCATTTTCACATATCATCAGCTTAAACAGTTCCGATTCGGCCTGCGCATAATATTTTACCTGTTTCTGGGCATAAGGATTTAAAATGGCCAAACCAGCATAAATGTGCGATTTGTAACTAAAAATTCTCAGCGTGGTCAAAATTTTCACGTTATCGATTCCACCCGCATATGCCGGATTATCCCAGGGGAAAAAACCCGCATTTTTCCATGCCGAGCCCATGCTTTCGAACCCCATGTGTGTTACCGCCTGTGTATCGGCCACAATGCGGTCGTGCTCCCTATAATCGTCCATTTCAATAATGTTCGATTTTAAAGATTTATAAATTTCTAAGGCTTTGGCATAAACAGCATCGGTAGCACGGTGACGCACTACCACAAGTGTTTGCCCTTCCGGACTAAATGCCGGACCATGCAAAGAATGACAGGTTACAATCTGGGTATCCTCTGGAAGGTGTTTTTCGAAAGCAGCAATTTCGGGATGTTTAACCGAGGTTTGTCCGGCAACTATGGCACCATATTTTGTTGAGCGGGCAAAAGCAGCTACCACCTCATCAATTTTTTCGGCTTCAACGCAATAGATAATAAAGTCTGATTTACGGGCAACCTCATGGCCATCGATTAAAACCTCGATTCCTTTAGGTTCCAGCTCATTTTTTAAATCTGTAAAACGTAAGGGCATATCTGCCCCACATACCTTATAACCAGCGTTTATGAACGATAGTGCATACAATTTGCCCATATCGCCCAAACCAATAATTCCTATTTGCATGAAACAAATGTAACCTATCGCAAATAAATTTATAATAAAACTTAGATAAAATTGTTATTTAGAATGTTAAACCAGAACAATTTTATCGATTTGCCAAAACCTTAAACAAATTTTATTAACCGGAAAAATAGATAAAAATGTAGTTTTACATTCTAACACCTATATTTAAACTATGCAGAAAATTAAACACACCCTATTGTTTTTAGGCGCTATGCTATTTTTAAACGTTGCCTTTGGGCAAACTTTACCTGATACTACGAAAAATACCGACCCATCTCTAAATGGGCAGTATCAGTTCATGTTAAAGAAATCTAAAAGCTTCAACGGCGCAAGGCTGATCAATCCGTCACGTTTATCATCCTTATGGAAAAGTGTTAGTGATACGCTCAGAAAAGAACGCAAGCAGCTGCAGGAAGCCCGTCAGGAAATTAAAGCACAAGCCGATAACATTTCAAGCTTAAAAGGCGAAGTAAATGGAAAAGAAAGTTCCTTGGCCAATGCCAACGCTGCTGTTAATGAAATTAAATTTTTAGGCATATCCTTCAATAAAGGCACCTATAATACCATTGTTTGGGCCATTATTATTGTACTTGGGGTAGGTTTGGCCTTTGTAATTTTCCAATCCGGCAAATTAAGGCACGAAGCGAAGTACAGAACCGAGCTTTACCAGGAAGTGGCCGATGAATTTCAGGCACACAAAGTAAAAGCAAAGGATAAAGAAATGAGACTTGCCCGTGAGCTGCAGGACGAGCGTAATAAATGGGATGATGGCCGGGGAAGATAGTCGAAGACTTTTTAATTAATTGAAAAAACTTAACTTTTTTTTTAGAAAAGCAGGGCTAGTAGTGCTTCGGTTCCACTAGCCCCGCCATTCGCTTTACCTCACTGCGTTCAGTGTCCGCTACTGTCGGGTTTATTCCAATTATAGCAGCACTATTTGGCCCCCTAAACCCGATCAAAGCGAGATGCCGATATTTCATCGGCAGAAGCGGGAGCGGAACTGCTTTCCAAACAAATAACTGAATTAAAAAAATGATTAAATTATTCGAGAAATCTGCAAATACATTTAACAGTAGATTTCTCCATTCCGTTGCATTCAGTCGAAATGACGATAACACGCTTAATTTTTGATGCTATACTTCAAACCCACCTCAAATTCGCCATTGCTATAACTCTGCATTTTTGAAGTATTGGTAGTGTACTGGAATAAAACCGAAAATTGGTTTTTGTAGTTTGCACCAAAACCAGCTGTAAAACTGTTGGTGCTATGATATATGCCGTTAAGCATCAACTTATTCTCTAAAAACTGAAGATTTACACCGGCATCAAAAATACCATCATAATTCTGCACCCCTCTATACACCAATTTCGGTTCAATACTGTTGATTACTTTATCAGTTGTGAATTTATAACCGGCTGCGATAAAATAAATCGATCGGTCTACCACGTTTCGCAGTACATCTCTTTTAAAAAACCGTTTAAGATTAGGCAAAGCAGCCTGTAGTGTCAATTTATCGGAGCGGTAAGCTACTCCAAAATCGCCATCCAAATATAATCTACGATCGTTAAAGCTATTGAGTACATCGTCGTCTAAATCGCCTTTGGCTTTACCAAAATCAATCCATTCATTCATAATGCCGGCAGACAAACCAAAATCCAAGAAGTTGGTCCCCCCATTTAAAGGCAAATGATAAGCATAAGTTACAGTTGCCCTGGTACGGTTAATGGCGCCTGCACCTTCATTGTAAAAAAGAATACCCAAACCTACTTTATTATTAGTCAAACCATAGTCGCCAGTTAAATACTGAATCTTTGGTGCACCATCTACCCCCGTCCATTGCGTTTTAAATGCTGCATTTAAATTTAGTCCGGTTTCTAAACCTGCCATTGCCGGGTTAGCCAAAAACTGGTTCTGATAGTAGATGCTACCCATGGGGTTAAGCTGGGCAAATGCTGGCGTAACAAACAAAAACAACAGCCCCGCCATATAACATTTCATTTTTTTCACGCTGTTATTTTTTATATAAGATTGATATAAAACCTTTAATAGAACCATCTCCCCCTAAATCGAGCATATAATAATAAGTATCTTCGGTAAGTGGCTTTCCGTTAAAATAGCCTTCCCAGTTGTTTTGATAACCTTGGGT
>NZ_JBFTQI010000424.1:0-5147 GCF_056398925.1 Pedobacter sp. 01T416_2 | reverse complement strand
ATATTAAGGTACGCGCACCATTCAGGGTAGATTTTGATGTTTGCGCTTTCCCCGAAATGTTGAAGAATACACAGTATTATAAAAAGAACAATTATTTCTTTACCGGAGATGAGGCTGCTGCTTTAACCGAAATTAAATTCTCGGGAAGAGAAGAAGGAAAAGATCCAACCAAATCGCTGATTTACAGATACGGCAGCGCCGGAACCTCGACCAACTCGTACAACAAAGATATTTTGGTTATCCCTTTGGCTACCGGCGGAACCTCAAATACTTCGGAATGGGTAGAATTTAGAACACCGTTGCTGATTAAAGGAAAATATAAAATCTGGGTATGTATTTATGCCCAGGCCGAATCGAATACCACTACCGAGGTTCAGGCGAGTATTGGTTTGGATGGCACTACTGATAGGGCTCCTTTATCCAATTCGCGCATTTTAAACTTTACGGTAAAACGCCCGGGAATAAACAAAGTAGTAAATGGGGTAACGGTGATTGATGCTGATGCAGAAGAAGCTGTAGGTTTTAAAACCTATATGTCGAGTACGGCAGGCGCACAGATTGGAAAGTTAATGGGCATTGCAGATTTACCACAAACAGGCCGTTATTGGTTACGTTTAAAAGCCATAAACGGCTCGCAGGCCACCAATAATGTCGATATGATTCACATTATTCCGGTTAACGACGATCAGCAATACTGGAAATATAATGTTGATGGATCTAAAATATTAAGGCCATAATGAAACTTGTATCGTCATTCCCAACTTGATTGGGAATCGTAATGCAATAGGCTTTAAGATTCCCGCCTGCGCGGGAATGACGACCCGGTATGTAAACAAATGACTTCGATTGCTTGACTGATATTATGGGCAAGTTCAACTGATAACAATTAAAGTAAATGACACCGCCTCTTATTGAGGAATGACTTAAATAAAAAAATATACCAACCAAAATGATGATTGATTTTAAACCAAGATATTTTGTTTTGATATTTCTATGTACCTGTTTGGCTTTTGCTGGCTGTAAGGATGCATGGAAAGACCATACCGAGATCAATATCGAAAGATTAGACCGGACCCTTTTTGAGCAGATCAGTAACGATGCCAACCTGAGTACTTTTACTTCTTATGTGGTAAAAACGGGTTACGATGCTGTGCTGAAATCGTCTAAATCTTTTACTGTATGGGCACCCAGTAACGAAGCATTGAAAAGTATCGATGCCACAGTAGTAAACGATACAGCTGCATTAAAGCGCCTGGTGGGGAACTATATTGCCAATCAGAGCTATTTCACCACATCGCCAAAACCTTCTATGGTCATCAGGATGCTGAATGGCAAGAATACCATTTTCACCAAAACTACTTTCGAGGAAGCAAATATTAGTCAGGCTGATGTTTACGTAAAAAATGGCGTTTTGCATACCATAAACGCCGCATCAATGCCCAAAGCCAATGCCTGGGAATTTTTGCAAAGCCTTGGTACTGCTAGTTTGCAGAAAGACTTCATCAAAAGCCAGGAGCAGGAAGAGGTAGATACCAGCAAAGGTGTTTTGCTGTACAAAGATCCGGTGACAACTAAAGGCGTTTACCAGGAAGGCACAACCTTTAAAGTAATCAGGAACAGGTATTTTCAACGCATTTCCAATATCAGCAGCGAAGATAGTTTGATGACGTATATCATTTTAAATAATACGGCTTTTACCGCTGAGCAAAATAAACTGGCTGCCTATAACAAACATGCCAATGCTCTTTATGCCGATACCTTAACCAAGTGGAGTGTAGTGAGAGACTTGGTTGTAAATAAGGTATATGGATTAAATGAACTACCCGATTCGATGACTACCGTTACCGGAGTGAAAATCCACCTAGATAAAAGTGCAATTGTGGAAACCCGTTTGTTAAGCAATGGTATTGCCTATGTGGTAAATAGCATTGGTTACAAACTGATGGAGAATAAAATCCCAACGGTTATCATCCAGGGTGAAATGCCCGATTCGTTACGTGTACCTGCCAACCCACTGGCTAGGATCAAAAATGATCCACAGGGTAAACGTTTCACCGACCTGCAAACAGGAAGTATTACCTCAAGTCCAAGCCCACTTTACTACTATCGCTACAAATCGACCGTTCATTCAGTAAAGTACGAGGTGTATTGGAGGGCGATAAACGATATCCTGGTAGCGCCAATCAGTATGAAAGTAGATTTTAATACCAGCAGAAGTTTTGGTAGTGTACTTTTCCCGCTGGCAACTGTAGGTTACCGTTCTGTGCCATCCATAATTGGTTTGGCGCAGGGTAGTGATGCTTACCGCGATGCCTATAAAGAAGTCTATTTAGGTACTTATACTGCTGATACTTATGGAACACTGTATACTTTTTTGGCTTCATCTTTAGCCGCATCGAGTACCGCACCAACCGCCCTTTCTTTAGATTATATCAAACTAAAACCAGTTAACTAAGCCCTTAAAAGAATTTATGTACAACTATACAAAAACGGTTATCAAAGGAATTTTACCGTGTTTATTGTTCTTTGCACTGAACAACTCTTTGTTGGCTCAGGAAAAAGATTCGGTAAGCACCACGGTAATCAAATTTAAAAGGCCTACCGGACCGCAGGTGAGTGGTGTGGTAATCGGTGCATCGAGCAAAAAGCCATTGCCCGGTATCAGTGTTTCGGTAACAGGTTATGCTGCTGCGCTTACAGATGAAAAGGGAAATTTTAAAATCGGTGTACCCAATTACAATGCCGTGCTGGTGATTTCGGCGCAAGGTTACCAATCTAAAGAAGAAGCATTGAAGGGACGTAAAACGATCAGCAAAATTGCCTTGTTTGAAGAACGTTACGTTTCGGTATATGATGCTGCAGTATTGCCATTTGGCACTGCTTTAAAAAACCGCACACCCTACTCGGTTAGCACGGTAAACCTGAACGGAAGCTGGGAGCGCACTAACGAAACACCAGATTCTTATTTGCAGGGAAAAATTGCCGGGTTAGAGGCGCTTAGAAGATCAGGTACACCCGATATTGGAGCCGATCTTTACCTGCGAGGGTATAATYCTTTATATGCAGCTAACCAACCCTTAATTGTGGTTGATGGTGTAATTTATGATGTAAATACGTATGGAAGTTCCATTATCGCTGGTCACCAAAATAACCGATTAGCCAATATCGACCTTAAAGATATTGACAATATTACCCTCATTAAAGATGGCACATCGATATATGGAACCAAAGGTGCCAACGGTGTATTAATGATTACCACAGGCCGGGCTAAAGATGTGGCCACGCGATTGGATTTTTCGGCCTATGGGGGCTACAATGGTACAGTAAGTCGGTTACCTGTAATGGAAGCTGATAATTACCGTATTTTCTTGTCTGATCTGCTTAAAACCAAGCCGGGCATGACCGATGCGCTGATTAAAGCAGAACCTTATATGAACGATAATCCGAATCCAGGTTATTACAATTATCACCAGAATACCAGCTGGCAGGATCAGGTAATGAGTAGTGGCATCAGTCAGAACTATTACCTGAAAGTAACCGGAGGTGACGATATTGCTACTTATGCTTTATCTCTGGGCTACCTGAATAACGATGGTTTAACCGATAGTACCAATTTAACCCGTTACCAAACCCGTTTTAATGCCAATCTGAATCTTTCGGCTAAATTAAAATCGCAGGTAAACCTCGCTTTTACCCGTAGCGAGCAAAACCTGAGAGATCAGGGACAGGCTTATGCCACCAACCCACTATACCTGGCGTTGGTTAAAGCACCTTTTCTTTCTCCTTTTGAGCTGTCAGAAACTGGTGTTCAATCGCCAAACCTTGCCGATACTGATATATTTGGTACAAGCAACCCCAGCGCAGCGATTAAAAACATCCAGGCACTTAACCGCAGTTACCGTTTTTCAGGTTCTGTTGGTTTTAATTATGAATTTAATAAAGCTTTCAAAGCCAATACACTTGTAGGTATTACTTATGATAAAGTACGCGAAAATTATTTTACGCCCATGTTGGGTATTGCCCCGGTTTTATTGCCCACTGCAGTTGGTTACAATAAGGCTGCAGCAGGTGTACAGCGTTTGTTTACTGTAAATACCGATACCTGGGTATCATACAACAAGGATTTAAATGAGGTAAGTAAATTAAGTGCAAACTTAGGTTTCAGGTTGCAGCACAGCAGTGCTGAAGTAGATAACGGTGCTAGTTTTAATACGGCCAGTGATGATTTCGTAACCCTGGGCGGTGCACAAAGTACGCTACGTGTGGTAGGCGGAACTTTAGGCAAATGGAACTGGTTGAACAATTATTTTAATGTGAATTACGAAGCATACAATAAGTACTTCATTTCGTTCAATATTGCCGCCGATGCTTCTTCGCGTTTTGGCAAAGATATACCTAATGTGTTGAATTTTAATGGTGTGAAAATGGCTTTGATGCCGTCTGTTGCAGCTTCTTGGCTGATCTCATCAGAAAGTTTTATGGCTAATAACAACTTTATAGAAAGCCTGAAACTGCGGGCCAGCTATGGCTTAACCGGCAATGACGATATTGGCAATTATACCGCCAAATCGTACTATGTATCGCAGAATTTTTTAGGCAGACAAGGATTGGTTAGGGGAAATATTGGCAATACTGCCCTAAAATGGGAGCAAAATGCCAAATTAAATGTTGGAGTGGATGCTTCCTTTTTGAAGGAAAGATTAAACATCAGCTTAGATCTTTACAGGAACAAGATTAGCGATATGCTGATTTACAAGCCACTGCTAACGGCAACAGGTTTCAGCTATGCCCTAAGTAATGGCGGTACCATGACCAATAGGGGGTTGGAACTTTCTATAAACGGCAGATTGATAAACCATACCGATCTGAAATGGGATATGGGACTAACCTATAGTTTAAACAGGAACAAGATTAGCCAGTTGGGTGGTAACGATCAGTTACTTACACAATATAGCGGAGCCACCATTATCACGCAAATCGGCGACGCCGCTAATTTATTCTACGGTTATAAAAGTAATGGTGTATATACTTCAAATGCTGATGCCATTGCCTCGGGCCTGAGCAATAAAACAACCGATGGTGCTTTTATTCCTTTTCAGGGTGGGGATATGAAATTTGCAGACCTGAATGGCGACAAAGTTATAGAC
>NZ_JBFTQI010000423.1:0-5161 GCF_056398925.1 Pedobacter sp. 01T416_2 | reverse complement strand
GAACAAATCCCGTCATACTGAACTTGTTTCAGTATCTATCATGCTAGCTTGTTATCATTAAGCCCCTGAAATGAATTCAGGGTGACGGATCTAGGGGACAAATCCGTCATACTGAACTTGTTTCAGTATCTATCCTGCAGCTTGTTATTATTAAGACCCTGAGATAAATTCAGAGTAAAGGCCTAGATGTGAGCACAACCGAATTAATGTACGCTAAACAAATCGAKGGTTTTGAACAACCGTCCCATCGGGACGCTTCCTGGGTAGCCAATTGTTTAATTGGCGTTTTCGTTCCGTAGGAACGTTTGGTGATTCACCCGTTAATACCCCTTCATTACTTGCCACCTAAACCTGATTGACGCGGATGCCGATTTTTCATCGGCAGAAGCAAAAAGCAGGACTGAACAAACCTAAACACCACTGCCCCTGCTTTCCAAAAAACTAATGAGTTGCCATATGCTAGACTTCCGAAGTTCTGCCGACGCTTAGCCTCTTTTTAAACTTCGTAAGTCATCTCTCGCTGTTATCGCCCATCATCATGCATGCTGTCACCATACGGATTGGCATGTGCATAATCTACCGCCGAAACCTTATAATCGGTTGGGGCAAAACTGGCCGAAGTGCTCAGCGCCATGCCCAGTTCGTAACGGGTTGGGTAAGGCGTTTTTAACAAGCTACCTGCCGGGATATATGGAAAACTCTCTAAATAACTCTGCATTACACTCGGACTTACCCGCCTGTTGATATACGCCCTGCTTAACTGATGCGTTTCTCTTAAACCCGCAGCCCCCAATAGCTCTACAGCACTTGCTACGGTTAGGTTATGGAAGTTTTTAACCCGAACGGTTTTATCTTCTACTACAAGGCCTTTCATTAAACTCTGGTCTTGCGTAGCCACGCCTGTTGGACAGGTATTGCTGTTACATTCTAATGCCTGGATACAGCCTAAAGCGAACATCATTCCGCGGGCAGCATTACACATATCGGCACCAAGGGCGATATTTTTAACCAGATCGAAACCTGTTGCCACTTTGCCCGAGGCGATAATTTTAATGTGTTTTTTCAGATCAAAACCATTCAAAACATCGTACACAAAAGCCACACCTTCGCGCAAAGGCATACCTACCGAATTCGAAAATTCCTGTGGAGCAGCACCCGTTCCGCCTTCGCCACCATCAACGGTAATAAAATCAGGATAAATACCTGTTTCTACCATGGCTTTACAAATGGCGTAAAATTCGCTTTTACGGCCGATACAAAGCTTAAATCCTACTGGTTTACCTTCCGATAAATCGCGGAGTTTCTTCACAAACTCCAACAAACCGATCGGCGTATTAAATACCGAGTGAGCAGGTGGCGACAATACATCTTTACCTTCGGGCACTAAACGGATTCTGGCTACCTCTGGTGTTACCTTTTTGGCGGGCAGCATACCACCGTGACCAGGTTTAGCACCTTGCGAAAGTTTAATCTCGATCATTTTTACCTGGTCGGTTTTTGCCCTTTCGGCGTAAGCATCGTAATTAAAGGTACCATCGGCATTGCGGCAACCGAAATAACCGGTACCAATCTGCCAGATTAAATCGCCTCCGGGCTGACGGTGATAATCGCTGATTCCACCTTCGCCGGTATTGTGTGCAAAGTTGCCCATTTTAGCACCACCGTTTAAAGCCAGAATTGCATTCTGACTTAATGAGCCAAAACTCATGGCCGATATATTATAAATACTCGCAGAGTAAGGTTTCTTACAATCCGGACCACCAACCATAACGCGTGGATCCAGGTTTAATTCGTGGTGAGAAATGGCCGCAATACTATGGCTTAACCATTCATAGCCGTTATCGTAAACATTTAACTGCGTTCCGAATGGAATGGTATCGTTATCTTTTTTAGCGCGTTGATAGATTAATGAGCGGTTTAACCTGCTGTAAGGCGTACCGTTCGTATCGCTCTCTACAAAATACTGGTAAACTTTCGGC
The DNA here is from genome assembly GCF_056398925.1 of Pedobacter sp. 01T416_2. Classification (NCBI taxonomy): domain Bacteria; kingdom Pseudomonadati; phylum Bacteroidota; class Sphingobacteriia; order Sphingobacteriales; family Sphingobacteriaceae; genus Pedobacter; species Pedobacter sp. 01T416_2. The sequence goes on along the minus strand of NZ_JBFTQI010000423.1, from coordinate 3,182 downwards.
CTCAATTCTTCCATAAAATACCTTAAACGGCCAAAAACCGGGTAATTCCTTACAATACTATGCTTGGGCTGATATAAATCGTAAATACCAAGAATTACAAAAGGACCAGTGAAGATGAATGTCCACCATAAAAAGGGATGGTAAAGGCCCAGCATAATGGTTAGGGCAATTAAAAATGCAGCAATTGCGACAAAAGCTTTTCTCATGTTGTTATTGTTAAGTATGATACCTGCACTGTAGGAGGATAATTTTGTTATCTTCTACTTTGTAAACAAGTCTATGTTCTAAATTAATCCTCCTCGACCACCATCCAGAATATTGATGTTTTAGTGGCTCAGGTTTTCCGGTACCTTCAAAAGGTGTGCGTTCGATTTCTTTTATCAAGGCATTTATTTTCTTCAGAACCGATTTATCAACCGATTGCCAATAGAGATAATCCTCCCATGCACCATCGAGAAACAATTTAATCATTATCGATCAAGTCTTGCTCCTTGGCTAAACCATTCTCATAATCTTTTAGTCCCTGATCAAGCCTAATTGCATTTTTTGGGCTTTTTAACAAATAAAAAGTTTCCTGCATACTATCATAATCTGCTTTAGATAGCACAACAACATCTTCTCCTTTTGCCCGGGTAACAAATAAGGGGGTATGGTTCGTAAAAACCTTATCTAAATAAGACTTTAAACTTTGCCTGAATGAGGTATAATTTGTGATTTCCATATTAATGTTAATAATCTTCAAAATTAAAGATAATAAAAAAACTGTACAATTATTTGTACATATTTAGAATGTTTATGATTAATGTTATTTAAACAACAAACGCATTAATTTGTTATTTTTACGCTATGCTTATTAAGATTTATCCAGAAAACCCCAACGAAAGAGCCATTGAACAAGTTGTTGAAGTGTTGAAGAAAGGTGGTTTAATTATCTACCCAACCGATACCATTTATGGTTTGGGCTGCGATATTACCAATCCGAAAGCCATCGAAAAGATATGCAGAATACGTGGTATCAAACCCGAAAAGGCCAATTTCTCTTTCATCTGTCACGATTTAAAGCATATTTCCGATTACATTAAACCGATTGACAATACCACGTTTAGGTTGTTAAAAAAAGCACTACCGGGTCCTTTTACCTTTATTTTTAATGCGAACAACAACGTACCCAAATTATTAAGTTCCAATAAAAAAACGGTGGGTATCCGTGTGCCCGATAACAATATTGCCCGTTGCATTGTAAAAGAATTGGGTAACCCCATCCTATCTAGTTCCATAAAGGATGATGATGATGTAATTGAGTATTCTACGGATCCGGAATTGATTCATGAAAAATACGAAGACCTGGTCGATCTGGTAATCGACGGTGGTTACGGCGATAATGATGCCTCTACCGTAATCGATTGTACCACCGGCGAGTTTGAAGTGATCCGTGAAGGCAAAGGAAATATTGAAGAGTATTTGTAACGATTCCCGCCTGCGCGGAATGACAATCGTATTATAGCGAGCGCCTTAAACCCCTATCCGCTTATCGGCACCTTTCCCCTGAAAGGGAAAGGGCTAAAAGACAAATTATCGCGCCCTGCAATGTGCGCTAGGCGATCTGCACCCTGCTATCGGCCTAGGAAATGATGGAAGGAGAAGCAGTTGAAACTTGTGCACAATCTTTCCCTGACCCAAAGAACCAAAACAGAGGCAAGAACGATTTTTCTTCGTTCCTAGCCRCTGTTGCAAATAAAGTTTCGACTAGCTTATCCGACATCAGTTCCAAGCCTTGATTTTTGGTTACCTTTTTATCAAGAAAAAGGTAAGAGCCCCTCGGCGGCGGTGAGCCGAGGCAAGCCCGAGCAAGGGGCAAAACCTACAATTGTCATTCTGAACGCAGTGAAGAATCTTTCGGTAAAAGATCCTTCGTGCCTCAGGATGACAGAAAATTGTTAGAAAAAAACGATGAGTGACTGCCGCATCAATCGCAGATAACCCAGAGTAGTAAGATTGCTTTCCCGAAAGTTCGGGACAGGCTATCGGCTGAAAAAGCCTCATCGCAATGACGGATTTATTGTTGTAGTAGAATGACGATCGTATTATAGCGAGCGCCTTAAACCCCTATCCGCCTATCGGCACCTTTCCCCTGAAAGGGAAAGGGCTAAAAAACAAATTACCGCACCCTGCAATGTGCGCTAGGCGATCTGCATCATGCTATCGGCCTGGCAGATTTTCGCAGGAAAAAGCACGGAAATCTGTGCACTCCCCATCATTACCCCACAACCCAAGGCAGGATCAAGYGGGTGTGCTGGGATAAGCCAGGGTAAGCGCCTCGATACTGCCGCAATTAAGATTTCCGTAGGTTTTTACAAGAAAAGATGCAAGCCTTGATTGTTTGTTTCTTTATCATCAAGGATAAAGAAAGAGCCCCTCGGCGGCGGTGGACCTGTACCGATTTTTCATCGGTAGCCGAGGCAAGCCCGAGCCTGGGGCAAAACCTACAATTGTCATTCTGAACGCAGTGAAGAGTCTTTTGGTAAAAGATCCTTCGTGCCTCAGGTTGACAGAAAATTGTTAGAAGCAAAACCACCGTGTGACTGCCGTATCAATCGCAGATAACCCAGAGTAGTAAGATTGCTTCCTCGGCTGAAAAAGCCTCATCGCAATGACGGATTTATTGTTGTAGTAGAATGACGATCGTATTATAGCGAGCGTTTTAAACCCTTATCTCCTTACCTGTACCTTCCCCTGAAAGGGAAAGGGCTAATTCCAAACAGTAATAGGAGCCTAAAATTTATCAACATCCAACCTAAATACCAAAGAAATATATAAATTTATATTTTAATACCGTACTCCACAAGCTTTTAACAAAACAAACAACTAAAATTAACCTCATTCTAATACTGAATTAATATTCTACGCTTATTTTCGTAACCTAATCATTCTATATGGCGCTACAATTACTCCAATAAAGCTTTCCAGCTAAAAAAATCGTTGTCAGGCAAATGATTTTCGCACAATTGCTATAGGTATTTGCCTTATAGTAGCGATGATTTGCGCTGAATGATCAAAAATCTTCTAATTACAATCCTTATTATTCTATATGGCAAAACGCTAATCTGATCATTCGAATCCTCGCGGGACCGTTCCCGAAAAATAAAGCAATTACGCTTAATTCGCTTCGCTAACTTCGCTAA